>CAZWME010000227.1:0-7256 GCA_964634515.1 uncultured Pirellulales bacterium
GGCATGATTGTTATGGATGAAAATACCTGCATGGTGGATGTCGCCAAATACTTTATGAATTTCCTGAAGGATGAATCCTGCGGCAAATGTTTTACCTGCCGCAAAGGCACGCAACGAATGTACGAGATTCTCGACGATATCTCAAAGGGCAAAGGGACACTTGAACACTTAGACCTTCTGAAAGAATTAGCGGAGGTGGTGAAGGATACAACAATGTGCGGTCTGGGGCAGACGGCGTCGAATCCTGTTCTGAGCACCCTTCGTTACTTCCGCGAGGAATATCATCAACACGTTATTGATAAAAAGTGTAATGCTTTCGTGTGCAGAGATATAGTAGGTGCGCCCTGCCAGGCTGCCTGCCCTCTGGATACCGAGGTTTGGCGTTATGTTGCCCTGATTGAAAAGGGTAAATACGAAGAAGCCTACAAAGTTATCAGGCATTCCAACCCATTCCCATCGGTTTGCGCTCGGGTTTGCGGTCGAAAGTGTGAAAACAGGTGTAATATCGCAACGAGCGGTGGGCAGGCCATAGCTATCCGGTCAATGAAGAGATTTATTACAGACCGTATTGATCCATCGGTTTATAAACCTGTAAGAATCTCCCGAGGAGACAAGAAGATTCACAGAATAGCGGTCGTTGGTGCGGGTCCTGCGGGCCTTTCGGCCGCCCATTATCTGTCTCTTCTTGGTCACGAAGTGACGGTTGTCGATGCAGGGGAAGAGCCGGGTGGAATGCTCATTAGTTGTATACCGGCATATCGCTTACCTCCGGATGTGACACGCAAGGAAATAAAAATACTGATTGATGAAAATATCACCCTAAGGTGCGGGACCGCCCTCGGCCGGGACATAACCATCGACGAGTTATTCAGGGACGGCTTCGAGGCTGTTTTCCTGGCAATAGGGGCGGACAAAAGCTGGAGATTGGGGCTTGAAGCTGAAGATACCATCGGGATTTACTCCTCGATGCAGTTTCTCAAGGCCTTTAATCTGACGGGTGAGGAAATGGCAAAAGGGCACGTTGGCATCGTTGGCGGCGGAAATTCCGCCGTAGATGCCGCAAGAGTGGCTATTCGCCAGAAAAAAGTCAAAAGTGTGACGCTGCTTTATCGGCGCACCGCCCAGGAGATGCCCGCTTATGCCGAAGAGGTCGAAGCGGCTCTGGAAGAGGGTATAAGGCTCGAAACGCTGGTCTCGCCGACAAGCATACGTTATATAAGGGCTGCTAAAGCAGAAGGAGTGAAAGTAGAAACATTCGTCGAACCGATAAAAATAGATGCGAGAAATGGACGCCTGGCCGATATCCAGTGTATAAGAAACAAACTCGGTGATATCGATTCGAGCGGCCGACGCAAACCTATCCCCATACCCGGTACGGAGTTTACTATTGCCCTGGATACATTGATAGTAGCTATCGGCGAACGTCCGGACAGTGACTGCCTTGCTTCTATGGGCCTGGAGCTTGATAAAGGCGGCAGATTGAGGGTTGATGCGAAAACTCTTCAAACTAATCTTAAAGGGGTATTTGCCGGGGGCGATCTGGTGACGGGGCCAAATACTGTTGTTGATGCCATTGCCGCGGGAAGAAAGGCGGCGGGAGTTATAGACCGCTATATTCATGGCGAAGAGCTTGCTGAGCCGCCCAGGGTAAAACTGCCTTCGGTCTTCATAGAGCCTGCTGTTGTTAGTGATGAAGAGCTTAAAGATGCCCAAAGAGTGGAACCGGCGACACTCAACGCCAGATCGAGAAAAAAGAGCTTTGCAGAGGTGGAGATGGCGTTGTCTGTTGAACAAGCTGTACACGAAGCCCGCAGGTGTCTGAGGTGCGATTTGGAGTTTACACAGCGAAATGAAAATAAAGAGGCCAAATGCGTAGCAGTGGAGGGAAAGTCGGCATGATTACATTGAAAATAAATGGTTTGAATGTATCGGTCGAGAAAGGCAGCACCCTGCTGGAGGCCGCAAGATTCATGGGCTTTCCTATCCCGACTTTGTGTCATATGGACGGTTTGTCAGCCTATGGTGCCTGCCGTCTGTGCGTGGTGGAGATCGGAGAAGGACCGAAGGCAAAATTAGTATCCTCGTGCACCTACCCGGCCGAAGAAGGTCTCACCGTGCGCACAGCATCGGAACGGGTACTGAGGGCACGTAGAATGATATTGGAGCTGCTGCTTGCTTCCTGTCCCCAGTCCAAAATAATCCAGGACCTTGCTTCTGCACACGACATACGCCAGCAACGTTTTAAGCAGGAGTACGATGATTGTATCCTCTGTGGCTTGTGTGTGCGGATGTGTGAGGAGCAGATGATGGCCAAGGCCATCGGTTTTAGAGGCCGGGGCGAGAATAGAAGTATCGGCACACCATTTGATATTAAGTCGGATGTTTGCCGACTGTGCGGCGGCTGCATATATGTGTGCCCGGCCTGCCAGCTCCGCTGCACGTATAACGAGCCGGAAAAAGCAATCTGTGGAGGCTGTGCGAATCTGACCCCCGCCCTGCCTTGAGAAAGAACAGTTTAATGATATGATGTGCTACATGAGTCCGTGCGTAGCCTGCGAGATAAAGAAAGACTAACAAAAGTAAAGGAGCCAGATAAAATGTCATTTACGTTTTCAAAGATAAATGCTTCGGCGGCAACTCTAACAAAGAACAGGACCGAAGGTTCCGTCGTTCCGTCCTCGGGTATGTGTGTTACCTGTGTGGACGGCTGTATCGGTATGTGTGAGATAGGCAAGAGTGCTTACCGCGGCCACGAGGTTATTTATCCCCAACCTTTCGGTGTAGTAACTACCGCCGCCGAGAAAACCTATCCGGTAGACTATTCGCACTTCAATATAATGGGAACCGCAGTTGGCGCTCATGGAATAGAAGCCGACAGTGACAAAGCTATCTTCCCTGCAGTCAATCTGGAAGTTGCTTTTGGTCATGATAAGGGAATAAAGTTCCGCTACCCATGGGGTATTCCTGGGATTGGTTCAACAAA
The DNA here is from genome assembly GCA_964634515.1 of uncultured Pirellulales bacterium. Lineage (GTDB taxonomy): Bacteria > Planctomycetota > Phycisphaerae > Sedimentisphaerales > Anaerobacaceae > NIOZ-UU13. The sequence continues at coordinate 2,984 of CAZWME010000227.1, forward strand.
CATCGCCAAGAACAATTGGGAAGGTCTGGCTATTGGGTCTGCTCTTGCAGGAACCGGTCTAACCATTGGTGAGAACGTTGTTGGAATGGATCCGGAATCCGTTATCAAGAACGGCCGGGTGGTCGATACAGCCGACCTTAAACGCCGTGTAAAGCTCTACAAGGACCATCAGAGAGACGGTTACGGCGCAATTATTGTGCAGGCAAACGTTGAGGATACACGACTGGGAACACAGGAATATGCTATCGAAAAGCTCGGAGTTGAGTGCGTGGAGCTAAAGTGGGGCCAGGGTGCCAAAGATATCGGCGGGGAAGTGAAAATCACGGATATCAAAAAGGCCCAGCTTTTATATGAGCGAGGTTACATAGTCCTGCCAAACCCGACCGACCCGACTGTTATTAAGGCCTTTGAACAGGGCGCTTTCAAGGAGTTCGAGAGACACTCGAGAGTGGGTATGGTGACAGAGGAATCATTTGCCAAGCGAGTGGAGGAGTTGCGAAACGCCGGTGCCAAATACGTCTTTCTCAAGACAGGAGCTTATCGTCCGGCTGACCTGGCGCGGGCTGTCTTGTTTGCTTCGCGGTACAAAATCGACCTTCTAACTGTCGATGGTGCCGGCGGCGGCACAGGCATGAGCCCTTGGCGGATGATGAATGAGTGGGGCATTCCTCCGGTACATCTGCACTCGCTTCTATATGAATACACAAAACACATTGCCGACAAGGGGGGGTATTTGCCCGCGATTGCCTTGGCCGGAGGGTTTGCTTTTGAGGACCAAATTTTCAAAGGGCTTGCCCTTGGTGCACCTTTTGTGAAGCTGATTGGCATGGCTCGTGCCCCAATAGCTGCGGCCATGGTAGGTAAAACAATCGGGCGAACGATTAATGAACACCAGATACCGGTTTACATCGAGAGATTTGGCAGTACAAAAGACGAAATATTTGTAACCGCAAGTATGCTCCGAAAAGAGCTTGGGGATAAGGAATTCGAAGAACTCCCGACCGGCGCCCTGGGGCTTTACACCTACTACGAACGTCTCGCCCAAGGTTTGCGACAGCTAATGGCTGGCAGTCGAAAGTTCACTCTGGAACATATAGCAAGGGATGACATCGCGGCCTTGACGCATGAGGCGAAAGAAGTAAGTGGAATTCAGTACGTGATGGATGTGGATCGGGGAAAGGTTGAAAGAATTCTTGACAGTTAAAGTTGAGTAAACTTGTTCCTTGCTACTCCAATTGCTGTTACAACAGCGAATATTCTGGAGTAACTTGGCCTGGCTGTTTACAACAAATAAACTACAACTTGAAAGATACAAATTGGGCCAATCCAGCCATTTGGATGTCTACAAATCTATCCTTTACCGTCAGCAGCAGAATACCTTGCTTGTATTATCCATACTCGTGATGGTATCCATCTGTTTAGTTTCAGCGGACAACTGCCAGACCGCATGGTCCTGATCAGTACTTGTTTTACTGGATTGGCTGATCCTCTGCATTAAGCTGCATGGTGATCTGATGGCGGCCTTGTCTTTTGCCATTGCAGTGCTCACGATGGACTTGCCTATCAATTACCAAACAAACCCACAATAACGAGTCCTGCTGTAATCAGAACGACCCCAACTGTTCGAACGAAAAATCCGCGTTCCTTGTATGCTATAAAAGCCACAACCACACCAATTACAATACTGAACTGCCTGAATGCAACCACATAACCGGCATGATAGCTTAACTGATACGCCCATAGAACGAGCCAGTATGAGCCAAAATTGCAAAATGCTGCCAGAACGGGCCACAACCATCCAAGGTGTTTATGTTCTTGTTTATCACTGTTAGTTAGCCATCGCAATATAAAGAAAACCAAACCGGCTATTAAAAAGAACATGTATCCGTAGCGAGCTGCAGTGCCAGGACCTGGTAAAACAATCTCGGAAGCAGCCTTATCAAACAAAGAATAACCCACGATTGCCAATGCAGTCAGAATTATCCAAGCCATTGAACGGTTACAATATCGATTAAAATTGAATTGCCGTATTGACGTTAACGGGGTCAGCAGACATCCCATCACTACAAATACTAAACCAAGCCAACCAAGTCCGGTCAACGCTCTGCCTCGTATCACATCTCCGAAAGCCACCAATACTATGGGCAAGGCACGGGCCACGGGATAGACAATGGTAAAATCAGTCAAACTGTATGCCCAAGCCAGACTGAAAAAATACGTTCCACAACACAGACCTGAACCAACCAAACAAAACCAGGCTCTGATCGGCAGTGAGCATGTTACTATTTCACTGATGACTGCCGGCAAAAAACCTGTGATCATTGTCAGGAGCAACATTCTCATGAAGAAGGCACCCTCTGACCTTTGCCGCCGAGCCAAGAGGTTCCAAGTAGCATGCCCAAATGTAGAGATAATAACTAAAAAAATAGCGAATGAAGACAAATTAAAACCTCAAATTGTAATAGAGCGAATAGGGCCAAAAAACACATTATGTAAAGCAATGTGTTCAATGCATCATATTATTGTTATAAAAATCAAATTTTCTATTTACCATGTAGCTTTAGTTAGCAAGATGACAACAGGTTTTCCTACAACGAAAACATCTCCTTGACTGTAATCAGCTAATAAAAAGACTTTTCGAGGAAAAATCAGGATCTGACGTAAGATTTACACCCAGCTTTCTCAATCCAGCCTCATCCCCGGTTGTGGGAATATGAGTGATATGAACTTCACATCCCTGGAGCTCCTTCAAATGCTCGACGGCCATCTGGGCCGCAGGATTCGATATGGCACTGATACTCAACGTGATTAATGTTTCTTCAAGATCAAGACTAATCATTTTTCCGTTCAGGACTTCCTTTTTCAGAAATCGTATAGAATCTATAATATTCTGCGGTAAAAGATGTAATTTTTTCGGCAAGCCGGCAAGGTGCTTCGTGGCGTTTATTACAAGGCTCGATGCCGCGTGCATGAACGAAGAATTCTCACCTGTAACAATAGTTCCATCCCGAAGCTCGATAGCGGCCCCGCAAAAAATGCCCTCATTGCCCTTTCCTTTTTTCTGTGCTCGTTGGGCAGCTTGCCGCGCCGGTAAGACCACTGTTCTGTCTTCGATCCCGGCACCCGTGTTTTTCATGATAAGTTCCGATCTCTCGAGTATTTCTCTTTCCACGAATCCCATTGCGTATTCGCAGGCACATCTGAAATACCGCCTGATGATCTCCTGGTGCGCGGCTTCCTGTACAGCCTCGTCATCCACGATTCCGAAACCGGCACGGTTGACCCCCATATCTGTTGGAGATTTGTAAAAGGATTCCCTGCCTGTGATTTTCTCTATGATTCTTTTCAGCAATGGAAAAGCCTCTATATCGCGATTGTAGTTGACTGTTTTTTCACCATATGCATCCAGATGATGATAGTCGATGCAGTTTACATCCTTGAGATCGACTGTTGCTGCCTCGTAGGCAACGTTTACCTTATGTTTCAATGGCAAATTCCAGATGGGAAAAGTTTCGAACTTGGCATATCCGGCTGCGTTGCCGTTTTTGTATTCGTGGTACAAATGGCATAGGCAGGTGGCAAGTTTGCCGCTTCCGGGTCCGGGCCCGGTCACAACTACGATTGGATGTTTGGTATTTATCGGTTCGTTTTCACCGTAACCTTCATCACTGACGATAGTATCGACATTCGTAGGATACCCCTTGGTAAATTTGTGTGTATAAACACTTATTCCCCTTCGTTCAAGCTTGTTCTTGAACGCCTTAGCTGAGGATTGGTTAGCATACCGTGTAATAACCACTGCTGTAACGTCGATGCCCCATTCCTTGAAGTCGTCGATTGTTTTCAGTGCGTCTGAATCATAGGTAATACCGAAATCGGCCCGCACCTTCTTTCTCTCAATGTCCCCGGCATAAATACATAGAATAACATCTATCTTATCATGTATTTTCTGCAACAAGCGCATTTTAATGTTCGGATCAAAACCCGGGAGCACCCGTGCCGCATGGTAATCAAACAGAAGCTTTCCGCCGAATTCCAGATACAGCTTGTTGTTGAACTGATCGACACGCTCAAAGATAGCTGCTGTCTGTTCCTGTAAATACTTTTCATTGTTAAAGCTTGTTCTTGCTGCCATGTGATTAATGTCCTTTTTTATTACGTTATAATTTTGACCTGTCCCCGGTTTTTTGTATTAGTTATTGTGAAACTATTTCACTTTTAATCTCTCTGTCTTGAATACAACAAAAGGTGTCGCGGATTTTCTCAAGACACA
>CAZWME010000228.1:0-7243 GCA_964634515.1 uncultured Pirellulales bacterium
GAACTGGGAACACAAAGCATGCCTGAATGAGAGAGCTATATTACGTCTACTCGACCTTGATGTCACTTCTAAAACAGAGTGTTTTTTTAGCTCCTGAAAGAGGTAGTTTTTTGCCTTTGATATCACTTGTCCACAGCTTCTGTTTTAGGTAGTTTTGCTCGCCACTCGCTGGCCTTTTCCGGATTTCCGCTTCGAGAACTATGTTTGAAGAAATATGGATTAATATGTCCGTTCTCGAATCCTGTGGCGTCAACTGCGGCCATCGACCATACATTCTCCTGATACACACCAATCTGGAATTAATTGGCTCATAATCACCGTGGATAAACACCTGACGTGTTGGGATAATCTAATTGTAAATTGATTGCTTTTCAAGTATCATCGTGTTTATTGAGTAGATTAATTAAAGGTTTGTATCATATGTTAAAGACCTATCTTTGGCTGACGATTATTGGATTGTTGAGTTTGCTCTGTGTTCAGAGTTATGCCGGTACACAGGTGATTCCGCTGTTGGAAGGAGAGGGCTTCTGGGGCGGGTGCGTGACAGATGGTAGGGCCATGCCCTTTGGAAAGGTAACCTTTGAACGGGATCTCTACGGTAACACAGGTGGCAATCAGGCTCAGCCGCTGTTAATTTCGAACAAAGGACGCTATATTTGGAGCGAGGAACCTTTTAAGTTCGGTTTTGACAGTAAGAGTCTGAAGCTTGAATCCAAAGGAGGGAGGGTCAAGACCGGTAAAAAGGGAAATTCACTACGTAAAGTTTATCAATACGTAAGTCGTACCTACTTTCCCAGTTCAGGCCAACTTCCCGACAAGTTACTCTTTGTCAAACCGCAGTACAATACATGGATTGAGCTGATCTACGATCAGCGTGAAAACCGAATTCGTAAGTATGCCAGTGACATTTTAGCCAATGATTTCCCTGAAGGTGTGTTGATGATAGATGACAACTGGCAGGAAGACTATGGTGTGTGGGAATTTCATCCTGGCCGTTTTAAGGATCCCAAGGGCATGATGGACGCCCTGCATGACCAGGGTTTTAAGGTCATGCTCTGGATCTGTCCTTACTTCAGTCCAGATTGTGAGACCTTTCGGCTGCTGGACAAGAAACGCTACTTCCTCAAAGACAAGCGTGGTGGCACCTATATGCGCAGGTGGTGGAACGGCTACAGTGCATCGCTCGATCTGACTAATCCGGAGGCTGTGCAATACTTCCAGGGGAGATTGACTTACCTGGTTAAAGAGTATGGAGTGGATGGCTTCAAACTCGATGCCGGCGATGCCAACCACTATCATGATGCCAACATTAAAGCCCGTCAGACCATTAGTCCCAATGCCTTTTCTGAACTTTGGGCCAAATTGGGTCTGCCCTTTAAACTCAACGAGTACCGTGCCTGCTGGAAGCTAGCCGGCCAACCCTTGGCCCAGCGTCTGAGAGACAAGGGCCACAACTGGCAGGACCTGCGTCAGCTCATTCCTGATGTCTTGGCTCTGGGTCTGATGGGTTATGCCTACGTCTGTCCTGATATGATCGGTGGGGGCGAATACTCTTATTTTTACAACAATCCAGATAAGCCCCTGGATCAGGAATTAATCGTACGATCAGCCCAATGTTCGGCCCTAATGCCCATGATGCAGTTCTCGGTAGCCCCCTGGCGTGTACTAAGTAAGGAGAATATGGTAATCTGTCGCGACATGGCCTTGCTGCATGAAAAGATGGGACAGGAAATTCTGGCTATGGCCAAAGCCGCAGCCCAGTCGGGTGAACCTATAGTGCGCCACATGGAGTATATGTATCCTCATCAAGGCTATGCCGAGATAAAGGACCAGTTTCTACTCGGTGACAGCATCATGGTGGCGCCGGTGCTGGAAAAAGGTAAAAGAAGTCGAACTGTGATCTTCCCTGCGGGAACCTGGCTGGGCGACGATGGTTCCACAATTACCGGTTCCTGTATACGGGAGATTAATGTACCGCTGAGACGCTTGCCCTGGTACAGGAAATTATGATCCTCAAGAGTTTGTAGCATTATCTTGAGATATGCGTGATAATTTTATTTATCGCATGAAAACTTCGATTGGAAATTTGTAAATCACAATTCCATAATCCTATATTAATAACATGGAAATATTAAGCCGCTAAAAAAAGTCAGACTGCATCAGGATTTTCTGTAGGACGGTTTTGAGAGATATTTTATCGTTTTACATAGGGGTACTCGAAGGGGGCAGTAGTATGTTGCAGAGAGGTTTACATTATTTACCATAACTGTACTGTCCCATATAGTGCATATTTACATGATCCATCATAATACGGCCGTTGGCTTGAATGCGGATCTGATTATCGCCTTCTCTTAGATCAACCGTCAATCGGTCCCACGCCCAGGTCCTCGATGTACCGGTATCCCATAATATCACACACCCTGCATTGTTACCGTTGATCGTGACGGATAAAGGGGTCTCACGATTCCAGCTGTTAATGTACCGGAACTCGAGAATGGCTCGACAAGCCTTTGGGGCATGGTAGTTCCAAGTTACTGATTTCCTGCCTTTTTCCCTATCCATGGCCACATAACCGGTACCGGTGTACCCCTCAATTGTATTGAGTACTTCAAAGGTTTCATATGTCGCATCTTCGGCTTCTAAAATGTTTCCTCCTGACGTTGGTGGCATGGATGCAATATCAATAGTCCCGCCAATCGTCCGGATATCGTGAATCACGTATCGATAGGTCTTCCGCCAGTTAACATACCCAACCCGGTTAGTCCAAAGCGGATTATCATAATTACTTAAGGCTAAGGAGGTATAGCTCCGCCAGTAAAAGGCGGACTGCTGCAAGTTTTTGATGGCATCTTCTCGATACTCACGTTTGAGCGTTTCCCGAAAGAGAGCCAGTGCAGTGGCGGCTTGAATCTTGTGGGCATAATATTTTCCCAGCCAGGCGATTGTGCGAATATCATCCATGGTCAAACGCAATTCCTTGTCACCATTGTGATTGAGATCGTCTAGTAGCGCCAGGGCTTTATCAGAATGCATGTGTATTTCATGCGCTGCCTGTAACGGCGTTGTGCCCTTGATCGTCTTCTTCGTCAATGTCATCCGTACATAATCTGGAATCGAAATGTTGTCAGTCCCCTTATGTGGTCTCAGTGTGATAAAACGGTTCACATCGTGGAAACCGGAAGCCGTTTCTGCTGGTCCGGGTCGGCTTTGACTGGCTTCGATATACCACTGAAAATCCAATGCGCCCCAGTGGAATCCCGTGGTCTTGGGATAAATCATGGACGCCTCCTGCCAGGCGGCAAAGAGTTTGTCCTCGTCCACATGGGGATATTTCGCATTTAAAATTCGAGTAAACCGCTCGTTGCTCACGGTGGGATCGTATCCCAGTCGTCCCCACATCATCCACTGGTACCAGTGTTTGACAATCTCAATTTGGCGCGGTGATTCTGGTTCGCGCATCAAAAACTCGCGACCCCAAATGTACTGATCAGAGCCGTAATAGTAGCCGCGTGACACCTCGTAGGGAATGTTCTGGATGAACTCGCGCACAAAATCCGGTGCGCCCCAGCGGAAATAGAATATGTCGTCGTTGCGTAAGGTCCAGATGGTTTTGAGATTGCCTTTGCCTTGGATATCCTTAACAAATCCCCAATGGTACGGCTGCGTTGTGGCACTGTAGACATGTGCCTTGGCATATTTAAAACTAAAAATAAACTCGATGTTCGGATGATCAATGATCGGTTTGAACCTTTCCGCAATATCCAAGGCGCCGGCCATATGCTGGCGATGGATGAGTATCATCTGGCGACGGGGCTGTTCTTTCGCTGCATCGAGCACACCTTGGGCGTAGGTGTCATATGCCCAATTCTCTTTTTCCTCAAAAGAGACGCCATGCATGTTTTCGCCCGTGGTCAGGCCGATGCCCTTAAGATCGGGGTAGGTGATAAACATCTGCTTGACGCTTTTACGAAAATAATCCCGCGTGATAGGATTGTTCACCTCGTCGGTGATGCCATATTTTCCCTCGGTGCCGTTGACGAAAATATTCCAGGTGATGAAGTAGAAGTCAACGTTGCGCGATTTGCCATAGGCCATCACCTTTCGCCAAAACGCGATTTTGTCATCGATAGTCATCTTTTTTAGAATTTCAACGTTATTGAGAATCTCCGGAGCGTCGAAACCCGTGCCTTCAAGATTGTAATGTTCCTTCCAGTGCACCCTGGATCGATGCACATCCGCCAATGCTACATCGGGGTACTCCGGAACCTGCACCAGGGACGGAAATGGATGCAGATTCCAGCAGGAGATATAGTTAAAGCGATAACGGGCCAGCGTATCGATATATTCCCTCCAGAAAGCAAAGCTCCACATTTCACCGATATTCTTCTGGGCGGCATCACAGACGTCCGTATAGCTTGGAGAGCGGGCATCCAGCGGGATATTAAACTTTGTCCCGCGCAGGGGCATATAGGGATTTTGATCCACGTTTTTGACGGCCTCCAATCCCGCTATCCGAATGACCTCGGCGAGCTCAAGTCCACCGTACATAGTCCCAGCTGGGTCCGCACCGATGATCCAGGTGGTGAAATTCCTCCCCTTTCTGGTGACGCGAATGCTAAAACCTTCCGCCCGGAGTGTTCCCAGCTTGACATCGGTACTCTTTTCCAGCATGTCCATGATGGATTTGTTGGAAAGATCGGTCAGGACAATTTGCGTGCCGTTTATGCTTTTCAACGCGCTGATATCTTGTAGATTAGTGGATTGTTTTTTTTCACGAAAGGCTAAGATAATTTCCTGTGCGGCAAATTTTGCCTGCGCCACATCCCCATCAACAAATATACGGACGGGAACGGCAGTCACTGGCGCCACACATGCTGCTAATAGAAACAGAACGATTCCTACAAGGGTTTTGAACATTTGTTGCTCTCCAAATTAGGTATCACTTTAATTATTCGACTCATGTCCCGGCTACGACTATCTCTCACTGGTTTACTTTAATCCGGGATATTGAATGGATGACAACTAATAAGACATCATCAACTATTCTGCGTTTCGAGCTATAGAAATATCATTTTGTTCGTCTTTCTCAAGGGCCCACCAGTCGAACCAGCCATGAGAGGGCATCCTAAATGTATTATATTGGGCATTAAGGACGTTCGCATATTTTCGCCATTCTGACCTGCCCCCCTTATGTTGGTCCAGTTGTTATGAGAGTGTTTCACAACAATTCTCCTCGTCTTGAGTAAGGCGGAGGGAACCGGAACCTTGCTCAAGACAAATCGCTGCAAATTCCGCCGGGGTCATGTAATCTAGGCTACTATGCAGCCGGAAGTGATTGTAATCCATCCGCCGGCGATCTGCAACATATATTAGCTCATTAACACTCAAAAACAGCTTTTGCGTTGACGTCACCGACTCGCATCATTGGTACGGGCTGATGAGTTCTGGCGTTGCCATTACCGAGAATGCGGGAAAGATGTGGCATGTGAGCCAAGAATATAGTACCCGGTGGCCCGGCTGCTCCCCCCATACCTGTCGGTTCGAAATAAGCCATATTCAGCACCTCCAGTTTATAAGAAGAAAAGACTTGTCTCGGCGTAAGCTTACGGCACAGCATGTTGAACCTACCGAAATATTGTTGAAATTGTGATGAAATTACATTATTATGGGGCTTGAAGCATACAGGAGCAGTGCAGTGAATTGTATATTGGACATCTCGGACAATATTATTTATGTTGAAATCAAATTACTAATTAGTGTGCTATCAGTTTAACCTGTAAGGAGAATAAGATGTTATTGAAAGCCAGATTGATTCATTCCCTTTTCATCACACTTTACACATCCGGTCTGTTTTTGGAGTTGATGATTACCCAATCTACGGCACAAGGGAACATCACGTCCCCGGAAAAATATTTTGGATTCCAGATGGGGACAGACCGGAAAATAGCCCGTTGGGATAAAATCGTGAAATATTTCAAACTGTTGGAAAAGGAGAGCGATAGAATCAGGGTTGTAAACATGGGACCTTCGACTATGGGACATCCCTTTCTGGTGGTTTATATTTCTTCCGCAGAAAATCTGGTAAATATGGATCGGCTCCAAAAAGTCAACCAAATGATCAGCGATCCCCGGGGGTTATCCGAAGTAGAAATAGAGGCTCTCATCCAGGAAGGCAAGGCCGTAATTTGCCAGTCTATGAGTCTGCATGCCACGGAGATCGGCGGTACGCAGATGACGCCGGAACTGGCCTTTGATCTGCTAATTCGGCCAGATGAAGAAACCCGGCGTATTCTGGATAATGTGATGTATATCATGATTCCGTGTTTCAATCCGGACGGGCAGATCATGGTTACGGACTGGTATCGGGAGACGTTAGGCACAGGGTATGAGGGGGTGAGCTTGCCCTGGCTGTATCACAAATATGCGGGCCATGACAACAATCGCGATGGCGACTTTCTCAATCTGGTCGAGTCGAAATACGCGGCTAAGGTCATGTATGTGGATTGGCCACCCCAGGCCTATATTGACCATCATCAAATGGGCAGTTATGGGGCAAGGTTTTATGTACCACCTTATTGCGAGCCTATACGCCCTTATGCCGATCCGCTGATCTGGAGGGAAATCAGTTGGTATGGCGCCCATATCGCCTATAAGCTGGAAGAGAATGGAAAGCAGGGTATTCTCAATGCCGCACAATTCCCGGGTTGGGGACATTTTGGCTGGCATTGGATTACACTCTTTCATAATATGGCCGGTATGCTCACCGAATCGGCCAGCGCCAGTTTGGCCTCTCCTTTATATATCCATCCCGATCAGCTTCAGGCCGGAGCCCGAGCATTTCCCGAATACGAGGCCCAGTCCACGTTTCCCAATCCGTGGCCCGGTGGCTGGTGGCGATTGCGGGATATTGTGGAGAACAAGAAAATCTCTGCCTGGGCGATGTTGGATCTGGCGGCCCGAAACCGGGAGACGGTACTGCGTAACGCCTATCTCAAAGCAAAACGACAATCCGAACGAGGCGCGGCGGGATCACCTAATGCAGTTATTATTCCCTCGATCCAGCACGACCCATTAACCATGACCAAGATGATAAACACCCTCCTTCAGTCGGGCATCGAAATCCAAAAAGCCAAAGATGATTTTATGTTAGGCAGCTATCACTATCCCAAAGATTCTTATTTGATCTCTTTTGCCCAACCGAAGATGGGTCTCATACGAAATCTTCTTGTGAAAACCCTCTATG
>CAZWME010000229.1:0-7227 GCA_964634515.1 uncultured Pirellulales bacterium
TCTCTAGCCGGGCCAGTTAGTGCTCTGACTGTCTCCGAATATTTCATATTGTTGTCGTATAAGAATGGCATCGACTGACTACCGCCGTGAACGATATCCTGCTCGGCGGCAGGAGTATCAGCGTAACCGACAGTTGAGCCGTTTGTCTCGATCTCCCATCCGTCTAACCATGTATCATATATAACGTCCGGCGAATAGTCGTTGTAGTCCTCGAAATCGTCCACAACAACGAAGTTGACCGTTGTAAAGCTCCAGACGTTACCTTTATTGATTTCGGCTTCGGGCGGTGCATTAACTTCATCTATACGCCAGTAATAGGTCTGCCCGAATTCGAGAAGTTCAGGGAGAATATAAGTAGTATCTTCATGGCCTTGACGGAGTAATGCAGCCTGCCAGTTGGTTATGCTGGCCTGGTTGACATCGTCGAAATTTGTGCCGAAGTAAACATTGTGTGTGGCGGCCCTGTCTCCCGCGAGCCAGCTCAAAACCGTATCCCGCGGTACCTCTATAGCCTCATTGGCGGGTTCCGGCAAAGCTGCCATAAGGCTCAGAACTTCACTGCCCGCAATAATTATCTGAATCTCTTCCTCGCTCAAGGCCCCGCCATAGATTTGCACATCGTTGAGCAAGCCGGTGTAAGTACGTCCGCCGTCCGCCATTTGGCCCAGATAAATATTACTTAGCGGATAGGATGGTGTTGTGTAGGCCGCTTGTTGCAGTAAACTGCCGTCTAGGTACAGGTTCACATTGCCATTTGCATCACCCCAGGTGCACGCAACGTGGTGCCATTGACCATCGTTCATTAAAATCGGATTAACAGGAGGATTCCCGGGGACGCTTGCATCACCTTTTTCGGGATCGGAATGTAGGTGAACGAGAGGACCATGCAAAATCCGGAAGCAAAGCTCGCCACCATCCCAAATATCAGCTACGGTAGATTCGATATGTATGTGCATTTCATTTTCCGGCCCCATACCACCGCCTGTGGTATTGTCGCCGCCCCACCATATCGTATTGATACCTCCTGTCAACTCAGTCATATTCATCCAGAATACTACCGAACCGGTGTCCGAGCGCAGTCCCATTGTGCTTGCGGGCAGGGTGACGGAAAGGCTCCCGTCGAATTGCAGCGCTCCGTCTATCCAGACTGGAGTCCCGTCGATGGTGCCGTCGTTGCCTTTGCCGCTTGTATCAGTAGCAACGGTACCGGAAGTCTCATCGAATTTATAGCGTGCCAAAAGCTGGGCTGAAGTGTTGCCTGCCAGGCTCAGTATAAGAACAAAGCAAGCCAAAAGAACCAATTTCTTACCCATAATAATCCTCCTTCATATGAAAATAATTGCATCGATTCTGGTCTTTAGCATATTCCCTTGTGACTTGTCACTGCCTCCTTCCATTCTGGGCTCAAAATCAGATATCTACAAATATACCACTTTTATACCAGATTAAACGCCTTCTCGTCAAGGAAAATAGTTGGCTGTGTTCATTTTCCGGCAGACCTTCACAGTTGAATTTATAAGTTTTATTGTCCAGCAAAGAAAACGGGTGCTATTCTACTATTACGGTCTCATCGAGCTTTATGCCGAGTCGTTTGAATCTTTCGCCGCGGCTTTTTTCGTCGCCGGTGTTAATTTCCCGCGCGAGTTTTCCCACCGTGAGTGCATGTTCTCTTGGCACCACCAGCACACCGTCACCGTCGGCTATTACAAGATCGCCGGGGTAAACAAGGACTCCGGCGCAGTTAATAGGAAAGTTATAGGATTCGGCAATGAGCCTTCCAGGCCGGATTCCGCGGGAGCTGTGTCCGTTTTTGCAATAGACCGAGATTTTTTTGACCTTGATAATCTCGTCGGTGTCCCGTGCGCCCCCGTTTGTTACGACACCTACAACGCCTTTTTCCGCCCAGCCGAGGCTGTTGTTTGAACCGATAAAGCCGCATTCGTCAATCCCGCCTGCGTCGATAACGACAATGTCTCCGGATTTTGCCGTGCCGAGCCAGGCATCGGGTGCTCTTCCATACTGCTGAGACTTGAATTTCTTGAATCCCTCAAGGTTCGGGAACGAATTTTGCCCGACTCTTACATCAGTAGGAACATGTCGAACGGTAATTGCAAATCCTGTTACTCTGTGAGAAAATTCTTCTACATCCCGCCAAAGAGGCCGGATGTCTTTTTTCATTAAACCTATGTCCTGCAGACCAATCAGGTCCATACCATCGAGCACATCGGTGAGCCGCAAGTTCTTATACAAATCGAGAATTTCTTTTCGTGCCTTCTCGCTGTCGTCGAAACTTTTATTGTTCAGCAACCTTACTCCTTTTGGTGTTGTAAGTTTACGTCGACTGGATTTTCGTGCTTCTGTTATGGGGATTCCCGATATTAAAATAAGCAATATTATTGTTATAAGGCTGGCACATTTTTTGCATTTCGTTAGGTAATACATGGTGACCTCCTGATAATGTTTAATAAATTTTGCTACCCAATTTCATTACTACAGGTTACACTAAAGAAGGTGTGAAATAATGCAAGTATTTTTTGATTAAGAATGTCGTATTAAGGAGTGAGAAAAATGAGCAGGTCTTATAGAACCATCCATGTTTGTGTTTTCATTTTGATAACTTTAACAGGAATAGCCCCGGATGCAAAGGCGGAGAGTATGCGTAAAGTCGAGCCGTTATGGGCCGATCGCGCGCCGGGGGCCAAAGGCAGCACAGATGGTGACAAGCCCTCGCTGACGATTTACATGCCGGCAAAGGAAAAAGCGACCGGTGCCGCGGTGGTTATTTGTCCCGGCGGCGGTTATGGGCATCTGGCTATGGACCATGAGGGTCATCAAATCGCTCGATGGCTTAATTCGTTCGGTGTCGCCGGTTTTATTCTTCAGTACCGCCATAGCAAAAGCGGTGCCGGTTATGGTCATCCGGCTCCGCTGCAGGATGCTCAGCGAGCGGTAAAAACGGTTCGCGCCCGGGCTAAAGAGTGGAAGGTTGATCCCGGCCGTATTGGAATTCTCGGTTTTTCGGCAGGGGGACATCTGGCATCGAGCGCCGGTACGCATTTCCAGAATCGTTACAGTGATGCAAAAGACTCGATTGATAAAGTAAGTTGCCGTCCTGATTTTATGGTGCTTATTTATCCGGTCATATCGTTTACCGAATGGTGCACTCACAAGGGTTCCAGGCGGAATTTGTTAGGTGATGATCCTGAGAGGGAGCTTATTGAGAATCTGTCCAACGAAAGGCAGGTAACGTCCCAGACGCCGCCCACTTTTTTGGTGCATGGCAATGATGATAAGGGAGTACCGTCCGAGAACAGTATCTTTTTTTATCTTGCCTTGCGAAAGGCCAAAGTCCCGGCTGAAATGCATATATACGAAAATGGAAGACACGGCTTTGGTCTTGGCAAACAACACGGAGCTGTATCAAGCTGGCCGGTTCGTTGTACTGAGTGGATGCGGGGACGCGGACTATTGGATAAGAAAAAGTAGTGCCCAGTGATAATAGTTTTGATTCTGTTGAGCTTATGCCTGAATCTAATCAGGTACCGGATTGGTCGGATGTTGTTTGTGTAAATTCCGAGGGCTGTTCGTCCAAATCGCCTTCTTGCTTACTCTTTTCGTGTTATTTTTTGTCTCAATCCGTTCATACCATCTCAACATTCGACTTAAGTTCGACATTTTCCTGTCGCAACTTTTCGTTTGTAGCAGTTAATTCGTCGAGTTCCTGCTGCAGCTTTTTATTAGCGGCATTTGATTTGTTGTTCTCTTGCCGCTGCTTTACGTTGGTGACTGTTAAATCGGTGAGCTTTTGATTAAGCTTCTGTTCAGAACGTTTGTACTTGTTGAACACCCAGAATAAAAGTATTTCCGATATTATTAAAGCAACCACAGCTAACGCTGTTAACCATCCCTCTGCTTTAGAGCCGGAGTTAAACGGATGTCCGGCAGCTTTCCATTTATCAGTGGTTGACAGAGCCGAAGAGATAATATACAGCCCTTCAACAGCCATGCTTTCTATTATCATATTGTACCCTTTCAATTCTATTATTTATCTGGCAGGGTTTCTCAAATTAGTTTGTGAATATACCTGGATGTTCTGCCGTCTTTGTCCCATAATATAGTCAATTATGTCCGGCTCGCTTATAATGCCGGCCACTTTTTCATATTTTTATACTACCGGCACTCTTACTGAAGTAATTATCTGCTTTTACAAGAAAATAAACTTAACGGTATGTATCGGAATATTGGGGTAACAACATTATCCTTTTACTAATTAAATTTTAGGATTTTCGAATGTTGTTTGTGTAAATTCAGAGGGTTGTTCGTCCAAATCATCTTCTTTTTGCTGCTGATCCGTGGAGATTGATTTGATTTCGATGGGAGGCTGGTTTTGGTTTTGATCGGTTTCGGCAGGCTGTGTGTCCGGATGTTGTTGAGTTTGTGAATCAGGTTTTGGTGTCGGGGCAGAGGGAGCCGGAGGTTGTTCTTGGATCTCATCGGTTACGACCGGTTGTGACTCAGCAGGCTGTGTGTCCGGCTGTTGTTCTACTTGTGGTTCAGGCTGCGGTGACATCGCAGTCGTCTTTGGAGCTTGTTCCTGTATCTCATTGACGGCAACAGGTTGTAATATATCTGAGGCTTTCGGTGGATGGAATTGGGCGTGTATGAGTTCGGCTACCTTTTTGTAATCTTCGGCACCGTGGCAATTTTGCTCGTATTCGAAAATTGTTTTGCCGTAACTGGGTGCCTCAGCAAGCTTGATATTTCTTCTGATATGAATCGGCAGGATTTGGGCCTGCGACCAGGGGCAGTCGGTTCCTTGTGCGCTTTCGAGGAATTGCTCGATGTCGTCCTTGACTTCGTTCGTAAGAGACGCCCTTCCATCGAACATACAGAGCAGGACCCATTTTACTTTCAGATTAGGATTAATTCTTTTGTTTACAAGCTCGACGGTCTGGAGCAGCTTTCCAAATCCCCGCAGTGCCAGGAAATGCGGCTGGAGCGGGATGAGGACATCTTCTGAGGCGGCGAGGGCATTTAGTGTAAGCAGCCCGAGTGAAGGAGCGCAGTCTATAAGACAGTAATCGAATTTGTCCCGGCTTGCTTGAATGGCCTCTCGCAGGACTGTTTCTCTTCCGACAACGCTTACCAGCTCACTTTCGGCGCCAACGAGATTGATGTTCGCCGGCAACAGCCAAAGATTAGGCCTCATGAGCATAATTTGCTGTTCGAATTCAGCCGATTGTGTCAGGACCTTGTAAGAGCCGGAATCTACGATTTGCGGTTCGAGGCCCAGGTGTATCGTCAGATGTGCCTGGGGGTCAAAATCGAGAACGACCACCCTGGAGCCTGCGGCGGCAAGAGCTGCTGCGGTATTGACCACTGTCGTGGTTTTCCCCACTCCCCCTTTCTGGTTTAATACTGCAATGGTTCTCATCGTTCGTCGCTCATCGGCCGATACCCGTATGATACGTTATTTGATTTACGGATTACTTTTTTTTCAGGATGGCATCGAGCACGCCGTTAACAAAGCCCGGCGATTTATCGGTACTGAACTTTTTGGCAAGCTCGATAGCCTCGTTTATTACAACTTTTGGCGGGATATCAGGACAGAATTTCAACTGATAAACCGCCAGCCTTAAAATGCTTTTGTCAACAGGTGATAGCCTCGAGAATTGCCACTTTATTGTCGAATCAATTATCGGCTCGTCGCACTGTTGAAGATTTTCCCAGGTTCCTTTAATCCAATCCGATGCGAGTTTTCGAACAAAATCGTCTTCTTCTGCTTCTGTGAAGAACTCCTCTAAAAACTCAAATACGTCCGGTCCCTGCACGTCAAGCTGATACAACACCTGCATCGTCAGTTCTCTGGCCCTTGTTCTTCTATCCATATTAATAGTTCGTAGCTTAGGAACTACGAGCCCATAACTACAAACCGCTTATATCTGTTCCATGACGTTGGCCATTTCCATAGCCGTTAATGTTGCGTCCGCACCGGCGTTGCCCATTTTTGTCCCGGCCCTTTCGACTGCCTGTTCGAGTGTATCACAGGTCAGGACTCCAAAAACGGCCGGTGTTGTTGAATCGTAGTTGATTTGTCCGATACCACGGACTACCTGCTGACAGACATAATCATAATGGGCGGTTTGACCTCGTATTACTGCGCCGAGACAGATTACCGCGACGTATTTGCCGCTGGCGGCGAGCTTTTTGGCAGCCTGCGTAATTTCACATGAGCCCGGCACCCAGACCACGGATATCTGTTCGTCAGCGGCGCCATGGCGCTGAAGACAATCTATTGCACCTGCAAGGAGTTTCGAGGTTATGAACTCGTTGAACCTGCTGATTACAATAGCGTAATTGCCCTTGCCGGCAGTTACGTGGCCTTTTATTTCTTTAATCATAATTTCACATCTCCAAATTATATCTGTGGTTCGTCCGACGACCGACGCATAGCTACAACCCACCTGTCAACCGTATATTATAAGACTCTTTGCGGCCGGTTTCCAGAAAAACAAGCCACAACCTGAAGAACTCCGGTTCGCATTTCATTAGCCTCAGAGGCTAAACTATTCGATTATAAGGGTTTATAAAGCAAATTTCCAGCAAAATTTTACTTCAGGTGAAAAGCTCTTAAGCCGACAAAAAACCGCTAACCTAAGTGTATTTTGTGGGCGATAACCACGCTGTATGAACCCTTGGTTATATTAGGGATAAACTTCGGTAAGGTGCGATTATGCATTTTGATAGTATGGAATACGGCTCCTATGGTAAAGCCGAGCAAAAAGCTCGGAAGGCTTTTGAGCTTTATGAAGACGGCAGAATGACTCAGGCCCTCGATGAGCTTCAGACGGCGATTGAGATAAATCCTTCCAACAGTTCCTGGCATTTCAACAAGGCGCTGACGCTGGATTCTATGAATCGGTTCGATGAAGCTATAGGCGAATATGAAATCGCCCTGCAGTTGAATCCCGACGATTTGGAGATACTCAATTCGCTGGCGGTCGATTATACCCGCACTTGCAGATATGATCAGGCCATTGAAACTTTTGAGCATATCCAGGAAATTGATCCGGGGTTCGAGCCGGGCTATTGCAATAGGATAATAACATATACGGAAATGGGCCTGCATGATTTAGCCGAGCAGATGTTTTATCTGGCCCAGCAGATAAAACCGCATTGTGCGTTGTGCTATTATAATATCGGCAACAGTCTTTATGTTCGCGGCCA
>CAZWME010000230.1:0-7223 GCA_964634515.1 uncultured Pirellulales bacterium
GCAGAAAAAAAGTCCAGCCTTTGTAAAAGACCGGAAAATTTGTAATAATGCCGGCCCCATGATACATAAGCCGCGGGTCCACATAGAGCCAGAGATACAGATAGAAAAGAATAAAAAAGAGAAAGCTTTGTAGCAATCCCCCCACGCCCAGGCTTGAATGCTGCTTTATTATATCTTGTGAACGAGATTGCGAAACAGACATCCGCCCTGAAGATTTTGGAAGCGAATTCGACATCACTTTCCTATACTACACAATCTAAAATTCCCCCAAATACATTTCGCCAAAACACTCCTGCAAGATTCAAATCCCATACTAACAAAACCTTAATTGGATTTCAACAATTCTCCGGCAAGTTAAATAATCTAAATCCCTAAAAATACCGGCTAAGCCGGACACTTACATCAGGAATCCTCTTTTGCCTGCTTTTGGGCACACTGCGACCTTTATCCATTCACGAGGGAATTGTTGAATAACGCTGATTAAGAGACTACTATATATCGGAATTTAGATGACAGTTGGGAGGACATTAAAGTGCAAAACTTGAGTCGGCGAAAATTAATGAGGACAGTGGCTGCAGCTTTGGCGACAAGACTGTTTTGTTCGACAGTTGTATACGGAAAAATGCACCAAAGAAAAGGGCGAAAAATACCTGTTCTGCATGTCACTGATCTTTTCCGTCCCCATATGGACCCTGATGATCATTGGGATTTGGCCTGTATATACGCACTCGCATACCGAGGTGACATCGACCTAAAGGGCATTCTGATTGATCACCCACCCCTAAATCGCAAAGAACATAATCCTGATACGATGGCAATTGCCCAAATGAACCTGATATGTGGTATCTATGCTCCTGTTGCTGTCGGTTCTCCAATTCCTTTGGAATCACGCAACGACATTCAATCACATGCTTCATACACCGACCATCATGGTGTCCGCATGGTGTTGGATGTACTGAGGAAATCTCCGCAACCTGTTGTCATAAATATATTGGGCTCAAGTCGCGATGTCGCGATTGCTGCGAATATGGACCCCGACCTCTTTGCTGCTAAATGTGCCGCGATTTATCTCAACGCCGGAACAGGCTCGACCAAAAAAAGCCCGGAATCAAAACTTGAATATAATGTGACATTGGATAAATTCGCTTACGCGGCTATATTCGATTCGCCGTGTCCGCTTTATTGGATGCCGTGTTTCGAAGAAATGGAATCTCTTAACAAGCAGGTTATAAGACAGTATGGTACACATTATAAATTTCGGCAGGATGAGATAATTCCTCACTTATCAGAGATGGTGCGGAACTACTTTGCATATATGTTCGGTAGATATACAAATCACAACTGGCTTAATTATCTAAAAGGTCCCAACGACAAAGCCCTACTGTCCAAAGTCGGCGGTATGTATAGACATATGTGGTGCACGGGAGGTTTCCTCCATGCCGCAGGCTATACAACATCTCGTAGTGGAGAAATAGTACCCCTTGACGACAAGCCCAGTCGTCAGGTCTTTACTTTTGACCCGGTAAAAGTCAGATGTCACGACAGTGGACTGACACAGTGGAAACATGATAACAATACGACAAATCGTTTTATTTTCCACGTCAGAGACACCGAATATTATCAATCGGCCATGACAAAAGCGATGAAGTCGCTCCTGATGTCACTACCATAGCCGGTTCATCCAGGCCTACCGTGAAAATTCTATACACCACTCATTGAGAGGAGACCGAAGGCCGACGCGGCAATCTTCATTCTTGTCAATCCGCTCTTGATGCGGATTCTATTTCTTTGTCATGTCTCTTCCACGATCTCTAATCCAAGTGCCTTACCGAATTCTGCAAGGGGTTCCTTGACATCACCATAGACGGTCACCCTGTGCCAGCCGAATTGGTTCCACTGGTTGAAGAGCTTGCCGATGTCCCCACGGACTTCGGCCATCAGCTTGGTCCGGCACCCCTTCTCACTATCCAGTGAGCCAATGGCCTTGCCCTGGTGGATGACCATCTTTTTGCGTCCAACGTTCGTACGAAAGCTGGTGGTCATGTAGCCGGCGGGCATCAGCGATTCGACGCATGAACCCCGTGGGTCGCGGTTGTGCAGCGTCCGAATTCGGTAACTGTTTGACTTCTCATCTGGGCCGAAAACCTTGGTTGTACCAACGCAATGAGCGTAAACAATCTGGTTCCGGGACGTGTCCAGCGCCGGATCTGAGACAAATCCCGGCCGGCCCGTGAGAATCCGGGCCATCAGCATGCTGAGCGTATCGTCGGGCATGGCCTCGCAGACACCTTGGCCGCCATCGTTGAGAATCTGCATGAATCCCAAACATGGATAGGCCGGCAGCTTATTGGCTGCGAATCCTCCCAGGCAATTCATGGTCAGGTTGTCCGTCCCGTGTTTCTTAAGCAGTTTGAGCATAGCCAGATATACCCCGCCGGCTTTTTCAATGGCATCGCGTGTGGGTTGACTCGGTTCGACGTAATCTCCGGATGGCAGGTCATCGGCTTGTCTCGACCATCGGTCAGCCCACTCGGCCGCCTCATCGCGATCAATCTTTTCGTATAGACACTGCAACTCGTCGAAATCCATGTAGCGGCCTTTGACGCCAAGAAAGTCCTGTTCCTGACCCGCTTGGCCGCGGCCGATAATCAAAAAACGCGAGCTTTGGAAACGCTCAACGCACTTATGGATGTCGGTTAGAGCCACTGGATCGTCAAAACATTTCAACCTGCCGTCAGCCGGAAAGCTTCCGCGGTAAACTTGCTCACACTGTTGTGCAAACCTTGCCGGTGTCATACCAGGCTTACGAACACTCGAAAATTGTTGAACAACCAGGACTAAGTCACTGAGACGCCTTGAGGAGACCGCCACAGAAGGTATTTTCCGA
The DNA here is from genome assembly GCA_964634515.1 of uncultured Pirellulales bacterium. Taxonomy (GTDB): domain Bacteria; phylum Planctomycetota; class Phycisphaerae; order Sedimentisphaerales; family Anaerobacaceae; genus NIOZ-UU13. Next base: position 2,888 of record CAZWME010000230.1, read on the forward strand.
TCGTGGATTTCCCCGTATCCTGTCATGAATACACCGGAACCGCCAAGGAACTCGTCAGCCAACACCGTAGGCTTGCCTAACTGGGCAATATCGACAACCTCCTTGCGATGGCGCCAAACGAGTGTCATTGTATAGACAAGATAGCCGTCAACTCTTTCCTTCAATGCGATTGCCTTCTGCATGTCGGACGAATTCTCGACCGTAACTGGGACAAATTCGATTTCCCCACAGCCTTGCCTCAGCAGGGCGAGGACCTCTCGCTGACGATTCTTAGTGTCAAAGTCTGGATAAGGCCAGATTTCCCGCGTGTTCATACTCATCAGAAAGACCGCCGCGACACGGATTCTGCTCTGCTCTCTCTCTGATGCGCAGGCGCCAAATGAACTTAGCGAACCGGCCGTTGCGGCCATCGCGGCCCCACAGTTTTTGAGGAAACTCCGACGATTAAACGTCGAACAACATCCATGACACAACCTGTGAGTATGACATTTGAACATTTCGCACCTCCATTTCTACAATTTTAGTTGCGCAATCTTTTCAGAAGTAATGTTACCAATGGCTTAATGATATCTCCGAATGTCGTTCAAGGCAACGTAGCATTCTTTTGAATTGAGCATTATCCAGACATCTACGTGCCTTTAAGGCATTTCTTGCTGGCCTCCGGCAGCAAAAACAACAAATGAAACTTGTATCCGCAAGCCGTTAGCTTGTGCCTAAGGTACTTGTGCCTAAGGTACGGAGATCAAACCCAATAATTCACACCTTAAGGGTCAATTTATCCCCAGGGGATAATCATTTCAAAGGCCCTTTTATAATCCCCAGGCGCTGACGGTAACAAATCTATTATGGTTTTCTTTTCTGTAACATCGTGTTATTTGTTAATCGACCGAATCGCTTCTTCAAGCTCCTCAGACCTTTGTTAAACGAGTGCCTGAAATTTGCTATGAGCGACATAAGATTTAGTCCTGCTCAAAAGCATTTAATTTTTCAATTCGGTGTTTTTCACGCATATATAACAAAACTATTCCCGGCCCAAAAGCCCAAATCAATACAGTAGCAGCCAATACCAGCGTGGTATATGTACCTCGGCAGCAATAGCATTCTCGTTGACGAGTTGCCCATATATGTACGGGGACAGCAATAATCGTTTCCAATATACTGCCGGCTACCAAACCACGTATCATCTTACCTAATTGTGTGTACCTGTCACCCTGTCTCCAGTAAACAAAAAAGATCCAGGACCAGATGCCCCAGATAATCAACATTGCAAGCCAGACGCAGATGATACCCCAATAACTTTCTGCACCCATAATACCTTGCCACCAGTTTGGCAGCTCAAGCAAAATAGCGACAAAACCAACCGTCAACAGCATAGCAATTACCCCGGCGGCAAAAACACTGGTTTTCAAAGGTCTGCCGACAGTAACCATCCGTATTGTCCATCCTTTACTGGGCCGAAGAAATGCCCACTGTGCCAGTAATACTAAACCCAGAACTATCACAACGTTGATACCATAGGCCAGTTCACAGTCACTGCTAAAATTCAATACAGTACCAATCAAACCGGCAAAATCCTCGGCATCGGATAATAATAAAGGCAGGATGACCCAGATAATACCTGCTATTGTAAATAAGATGCCCCCTACAAGAATAGTATGTCGCAATCGGTATGCTGTTTTCTGTGCGTTAGTCATGGTTTACTCCTTATCAAAAATCTATATCCTTTTTATTTTATTGCCCGGCCGTTTACGGCAACAAATCTATTATGGTTTTCTTTTCTGTAACATCGTGTTATTTGTTAATCGATCGAATCGCTTCTTCAAGCTCCTCAGCCCTTTGTGAACCTATCAGAAGTCTTTTACCGCTTTTGAACACGAGCTGCACACCTTTATTGCCACTCACGTTGTATGCCTTGCCTTTTCCGAAGCTGTATCTAATCCCCCAGCCCCCATATTCCCATATCGGCCTGTATGTCCGCGCATAATACTCGCTTAAATCATCAGCACCGAACTTCTTGAAATGAATATGAAAGGGAAAATAACGTACATACAAGCCGTCCGGCCGAACTTCCGTTTCCAGCTTCAAAACACAAAAAAGGCCTCCTAACCCTATCGGCACAAACACCCCGGCCATTATGAGCAGGATAATCGCCAGTACTTCAGACGAACCTTGCCCGGAAGAATCTTTGATTAATTGGACAATGCTTACCGGCACTATCCAAATCATCGACAGCCCAACCAAAACACGAAGCCACAAGCCAAATCTCTGCTCCTCTCGATAAATTATCTCCGTTTCCCAAATCATATTTCTCTTATCGGCTGGATATGTGACTTTATGCCATTAATATTTAGCCTCTCAACCTGTCCTGAAAAATGTTGAAGGATTCATTAAGGGATCATTCTTAAATAATCATTAATCATTTATCATTCGAAATATAGGGCAATCCTATGTGGTTGCCCTTAATTGCTCAACACTCTATTTATCCCATAGGGAAACTAAATTACTGTGTGTACTTACACGGCTCTTCTGTCGGGGAGTGTTAGCTAACTTGCTTGTCTGCCGGGGGCCGAGGGCTATACGAAAACGTCATCCTGAGCGGAGCTACTTGTCCTGAGCTTGTCGAAGGAAGCTTGTGCCCAAGGTACGAAGCGCAGTCGAATGGATCTGTTTAAAATAATTGCCATTGCGAAGGAGCGAAGCAGAGTTTACCCTGAGCGCAGTCGAACGGACGGCAATCTTCATTAAAATAGCAAATAGTCAATAGTAAATATTAAATCGAAATGAGTTTACCCTCGATGTTAGCTTACTTGCTTTCCTGTCAGGGTCGGGGGGGGGGGGGTAGAAATGCTAAATCTCTCGTCTTGTGTCTTGAGTCTGGTCTAATTTTCGACAAAAAACAATGACCTCATACTTCATATATATATTTTATGAAGATAGTTTGGCGTTTACCAGTCGGTTTAGACTTATTTCTTCCTCGGCGGCATCGAGTACGAGTTTACGGTGTACTTCCGGGGGGACTCGGACCTGGAATTTACCGCTGTATTTCTGTAAGCAAATCGGCTCAGGTATAAGTTCGTCATTTACCTGCATATCTTTTACAACATCAGACACAACATTAACAATACCACGGACTGCTTTTTCCGGGGTGGAGGCCAGATAGCTTAGGCTTGGAAATTCCGCACATAAGCCCACATGTTGGTTATCGTCTTCGGACCAAATTATACGATATGTGTAATGGTCAATCTTTGGCGGTGTTTTCATTTTGCAACCTCTTAATAGCTTTAAGCACCTGTTTCACCTGGTAGGCTTTCGCCATACCTTTATCGTTCTGGATATTAACACGAGGATCGCCTGCCAAGGGCATTCGGTAGATACGATGACTACTTTTACGCTGCCGTGCCTGTCCAAAATAATGATCGCACACCTGACAAAGCTCCCTGAAACGGACTCCCTTGGGATTCCTTCGCATATCACTAAGAATATCAGCAATCCTTGCCATAATTAAATAGTAGCAATAATGATACTACTCGTCAAGTTGAAAACATAGAAAAAGAGAGAAAAAAAGGACTTGCGAACACAAAACCACTGAGCAAGCATTTGTAATATATCACTCCACCACTTCGTCCCTGCGAATATCTATGTGCCTATAAGGCACCTCATGCTGGCCGGAGTTTGTCTTGAGTTTACCCCCGGGTGCGTCGCAACACCTTGTATATGCCAATAATGCACAGGTCAACAACTAAGACAATCCCAATAATTGCTGCAACTTCCCACATATGTCTTCCTCATCCCACCATTGTAACGATTACCGCATGACTATATCTTAGGTCTTTTGAACCAATATCTTTCTTTTGCATTTTTTATAGCGTGCTTATATAATTCCCCACCGCGAGGATGGCCTGTATCCGTATAGTTTACCGAAAGAAGTTCCCAGCCCTGACTGGCCAAAAAGTTGAACCATTCAACTTGTGTGACCAGCTCATTCTCCTTCATTTTTAGTCCTGCTTCTTTCCACATTTCTTTGTCGTTATTACGACTAAACCCAACATTAGAAGCTTCCCATCTATACGTAGAATGTGTTGGCCTTGATCTTGAACTTTGTATTTTAGACACTTCATACAATCCATATTCCCATTGAACACCCATGTAGGCTTGCTTCTTGGCAAATACGGTTGAGATAACCACACATAGACAAACTGCAACAAATCCTGTAATCACGTATTTTTTCATAGTATTCCCTTTCAATAAAGTTCGCTTTCACTGCACCATTCTAACAATTGCCCATCTTTTTTACAATGTGAAAATTTGCTAAAAAACCAACCACAAATTTGCCCCG
>CAZWME010000231.1:0-7205 GCA_964634515.1 uncultured Pirellulales bacterium
GAAAATATTAATGTTATAAAAGTGGAGATTTCTGACCTTATCGGCCCCCAGGGCACGAAGATTGAAAAAGAAAACATTAAGCTCTATAGAGAAGAATACGTCCGAGTCAGAATGTCCACCCCCCGGGCGGAACTGCCTCCGGGACTATATCCTGAACCTCTCGTTCCGTTCATTAATCCTGTAACCAATAAACCTGTCGAACCGTTAAACCGAACCAGCAGGAGATGGGGAGAACCGGCTACAACCCGCGGTTATGATATGTATGCCGTTCCGTTTGAGGTTTTCAAAGGTCAAAACCAGGCTGTATGGGCTGACGTATATGTCCCTAAGAATATTCCCGCCGGTAAATATAGCGGGCAGCTAAGTGTTTTGGCAAGGGGAGGGATTTCCGAACAAATCTCCATAGCTGTCACTGTCTGGGACTTCACACTCCCCGACGGCCCAACACATAGTAACCACTTTGGGAGTTTCGGTAACGTTGCGCGGTATTTTAATATAGAGCGAAATTCAGATAGATTCAAACAAATCGAAATGCGTTATTGCCGGGCGATGGCGGATCATCGCATAAATCCGCCAATCCCACGTTATCTGCTGCCGCAAACCAATGACGACGGCTCTTTGAAAATCATTCCGGAAAGGCATACAGCCCTAAAAGAGTTTATTAAAAAACTCCACGTGACCGATTTTGAAATACCAAGAGCACCGTTCGCCCGGCTGCCAGGTTCAACCTTAAGGTCTGATTACAAAACTATAACTCTCGCCAACAGAAAGAAAGCTCAAAGGTACTACAGGGAATTCTATAAATATTTGAAAGACAATGGCTGGGAAGAAGGGGCCTACGTATATATGCTTGATGAACCGAACCTGCGTGAAAACTACGAGCAGGTGCTCGTCCTCGGCCGGCTTGTTCATGAAGCCGTACCACAACTCAAATGTCTGGTTGTAGAGCAAACATACTTGCAGGACCCTTCCTGGCCGGATATAGACCCGGCAGTAGATATTTGGTGTCCCTTATGGTCCTTTATTGACAGGAAAACTATCAATGAGAAACTTGCTCATGGCGATGAGATCTGGTCATATACTGCCCTGGTACAGCGCGCACCTCGGTATCACCCACAGTACCAAAACGTAAAGGATTTCGACCCGCCATACTGGCATATTGATCGGCCCCTTATTGTTTACCGTGTCCCAACCTGGATCAACTACCAGTATGATATTACGGGGCTGCTCTACTGGAGTACCGTCACTACGGTCATCGAGCCGTGGTCAAATCCGGCCTTTGCTCATCCCAGACACTACAACGGAGGCGGATTCCTGTTTTATCCCGGCCTGCCCTGCGGTATCGACGGCCCGGTAATCAGTATGCGCATGAAAAATCTTAGAGATGGCATGGAAGACTATGAGTACTTTGTAATCCTCGAAAGACTTACTGATAATAAAACCGTAAAGAAAATCATCGATACCATTTCTCCGAACTGGTGGGATTTCTCAAAAGACCCTGACGAATTCCTTGCCGCCCGGAAACACATAGCACAGCAGATTCTAAAACTTAAGGAGACAGATAAACCTTAATTATGCAGACCTTCAACAAGAATGATAAAAAATTATTCTAATTAATTCACTTCATCTCAAGTCAGTCCTCGACAACGATGTTTTTCCAAACTACTGCTGTTCGTCCGGCCAAATCAACAGTGGCGGCTCGGAGGCGATATTTTCCAGGCTGACCGATTTTGAATTTTATATCCACCCATGTCCGGGCGCCTTTTGCACGAATACGTGGTTGTCGATTCCAATCGAGCAAAGTGCGATAATCCTCCTCTTCAGGTCCATACAATTCCCAAAATACTTTTAAATTGTTATAAATACCTTTTCGATCAGCACCTAATGTGTAATAAACAGGTGATGGGCCTTCGACAAGAATGGCGCGGGCGGCAACTTCTAACGAAGCTTTGCCTGTCTCATTCGAGAGTTCAACGGCAAGTTGAGGCTGATTACCTTCCGGGCGGTCTGGGATTCTTGGCCTGTTATACAATGTCTTTTTCCTGTCAATCTCAACCATGACCTTCCCATCCTCTCTGATGCGGACTACCTCACGGTATCCGGGAAACTTATATCCTTCCATATCCCAGAAAAGATCATATTCAACACCCATCCGTATGCACCGTTCGATTTCCGTGAAGAAGTTACCCATTACCGTACGGTACTTGACACCTTCTCGGTTCAGCCGTTCCAGGTTGAGTTCGCCGAGTCCCCATAAATTACCTTTACCCAGATAAACATGACCCAGATTGTAGCCGGGAGGAAGAAGGATAGCTATTTCGGCTGCGTTTTTCAGTTTTTTCAGGTCTCGATAAGGATGGCTTTCAACATGCGCTCGCAGGTTTCTCGCCAAAGCCAGGCACTCGTTATAAGGAACGCAGGCAAGTCGATATGAATCCCAAAAAAAGAACAACCCTGCTCCGAGATCGTAAGCGTGTGTTAGAAACCAAAAGCTGTCTGCCCGATCGACTTGACCATAGATACTCGTTCCCCATCCCTTGTCCGTTAATCTTGCCGCACCTCGAAGAAATCCGTAAATAATTCCTGTTAAGTTTTTGGGATTTTCAACAGGGATCTGACAGAGGTAAGCCATGTTCATTTCCGGAAGGGTTCTGAGGGTTCCCACGCGTCCTGGAGGTTCAAAAACAATCGAAGAAGGGGGCTGCCGGCTATGTCCCTCGCCAAGCTGATGAAGCGCCGAGCTCAACATTGTTTCCCATGTATAAAGGTTCTGCTGAAGAAAATCCATCTCACCGACATCTACATCAGGCCGTGTCGATAAACCACGAAGTAAAACAGTTGGATTGCCTTGATACTTTGCTTTGTGAAAATACTTCTGAAATTCCTCCAGGGCAATCTGAGGAGTAATAGCCTCTCGAAAGTCTTGATCCTTCCTTAAGCGGGGCCGAATGACGTGATCCCTTGTACAAACCGCCGGTTCATCCAGAAAAAGAATAGGCCCAAGATAATTGCTGCGATAAAGGCATTCAGGGTAATTGACTTGTTCTCCGCCGATCCCCCAGTAGAATACGTCTCGGCGGTCGATCCAGCCTGCCTGTTCTTTGTCAACCCGCAGACAATTCATTCCCGCTTCGATCATTTCGTTGTAATCGTCTTTCGTGAGCCGGATAAGTTCGTAGTCAGAATCATCGTAACGCCTGGTTTGGTCTTTTTGCTTTGTATTGTGAGCAGCACCAATGAGTACATCCGGAAGTAATTCGATAATTTTAGTGTTATCTGGTTGAGTCATTTTATTTGAATCTACGATTTTTTTGAGCAGATAGGTGTTTCCCAGGTATTTGATTTTTTTGGAAAATATACCGTCAGGAGAAACATTATTTATAGCACGTGGAAAAAGATGCCTCCAGGCCCCAAGTGAGGGGAGAACCGCTTCTCCTGAGAATTGGTGACGGAATTCCAAAGGCTTGGTTTTTCCCTCCTGCAATATGTATCGTGCCGTCGTTTTCAGGGCGTTTGTAGAACTGGCTGGGGGATACCTATTGGTAAGAATCCAAACATTAAACTGTTCTCCATTTACTTTAGTTGCCTGCAAATGGAGCCATTGGAACTGAAACCCCTTATTCACTTCTAAAGGACCAAGGGCCAGCGTGAAGTTTCGTACAACGGAACCGGCTATTAAGCTGCCTGATTCATGTTGGTACGTTGCTGCGAGCCCCTGTTTCCCGATTGGTCCCTGGCTGTTTGTGAGGGAGTGAACCTCAATCAAATCCTTGCTTTTAGTTTTTTTTGCTTCGCCTCCATTCACAACGACCGGGTAAAGCAATGCTGCCAATAAAAGGAAAATCTTTGGGTTCATCGGCCAACTCCACTTCTCGAAAAAGCTAACATTCAGCTTACAGAAACTATATAACACGTTCTTCTCGAATTGGTTATAAAACATAGTTTCTGATTATAAAACACGTTTGTCTTTATGACAGGAGAATATTATGGACAAGTATATTGGATTCGACATTGACAGCAACACAACAGTTATGTGTCTCTTCATCAAAGCTATGTTATACTATCAGCCCTCCATGGTCTTGCAGGCTACTGAAGCGTCGGTGGCGGGACTAACCGACCACTTTTCTGGGCCAACTGTGTGTCGGAATCATAAGTACCGTAAAACGGTACATTACCATCCAGCCAGATGTATAATTGACGGAGTTCACCATTGTCGAGTTTCACGCACTGGCTGTGAACGGCGTCGGTTAAAACCTTTGTTAACGGACTGACATCAGCTCCTATCCTGCCCGGCCGGGTTATAATCGGCTCAATACTGGCCTGGCCCCACTCATACCATCTGACAAACGGTTTCAGATTCTCATACGATTTGGTGAAGTGTCCCGCCGGCTCGCCGGTCAACACAATCTGGCTCTTGTTTGCGCCCGGATTGCCATCGTGACAATGGACACAGTGTTTGTCCAGAATGGGTTGAACCAGAGCCGGGAAACTGAAAGGCCGTGTCCCTTCAGGGCCGTCCTTTAATCTCGAAGGCGCGCGTTGCATGGCAAGAGGACGAGTTTTCTGAGTCGTCACGACCTGGTTACGAGGCTCATGACAGCCCACACAACCCTGCCGTTCTCCCGGCTGTAAATATGTTACCGATCGCATGGATTGGACCGCTCTGTCGTTTTCATCCACGGCCTGGAAATACAAAGGCTTTTTCGCTGGGACCCGGAAATAGGCTGAGCCGTCTGCTTCGACCGGCACCGTACCGAGGAGCATACGTGCACTCTCGGCATTGGCATGGCCGATACGAGGCTTATTGGCGACATGTGTACGGCTTTTGGGTAAAACCTGAAAAACACGCAATTCGACTATGCGGCGATTTTCCGGCATCGGGAAATGGCTCGTACGTACATCCGTCAGCATAAACTCACCTTCATTACCCAGCTCTTCATCCAGCCTGTTGGGTACCATCGGCGGTACTTCTCGAGCTTTGAGCGGAATAGGATACATGGCAGAAATGCCTTTTTCTCTGTAAAGCAGTTCCATATTCCCGAACCGATCGAAATAATAGAGCCCCGTCTCGGTATCACGCTTCACCTTTGGTCCCATACCAGGTAAAGGATCAAAACTGAACGACACCAGGAAGTAATTCTCCGATAACGGCCAGGGACTGTGGAAATAACTGGCAGGCCAACCCGGTGCCTCGGGGAAACATACCTCCGGAGTCAATACCTCGATCGAGTCAAAGCAATCCTGACCCGTCTTCGGATCCAGGGCAATACGATGCGGGTCGAGCACCACGAGTGAGCCACCCACATCGGCATGGTGGGCGCCAGCCAGAAAAACGAGCTTGTGCGAATTCGGGATTGCCTTGGGTTGGTAACAAGCGTTGATGCGCATAGTGTAATTGCCAAACAGGGCTATGGAAGCCGAACCATCCGGATTGGTGACCCATAGCCCGTGAAAGTTCGAAGCTGAGCGGTCCACATAGTCCCAACGGATGTACACAATGCGCCCGTCATGCAGCACCGAGGGGTGCCACTCACTGGTCTCATGGAACGATAGGGCACGCCGGTGTTTCAAGGTCGGGTCGAGCCGGTGCAGGGTATGAGCCGGCAAGGGTTCCCAGGGATTATTGCACCGGGTAAAGCCTCCGCGCGCCGATGACATGAATGCCAGCCCGCCATCCGGCAGGGGGCAGGGATCAAAATCGTCGTCCGGCCCATGGGTAATCTGCCTGACGTTACTGCCGTCGAGATTCATCGCGTAGATGTGGAAGCATTTGCGCTGCGGAGAATAGTAATCTGGTTTCTTGGCAGCCCGCGCTGCAAAGGCAAAATAAATCGTCTCGGCATCATAAGACAGAGCCAACGTTGTATAATTGCCTCGGCCTAATCGATTTCTTGTCAGATCTTGATACGCAAACGAATAACCGGGGTGCTCCAGCAAATAGATTCCTCCGCCGGATATGTCTTCGTAGTCATAGTAGTAACCAAGATATTCGTGCAGCATCTGGCAGATAAAACGTTTTCGCTTCATAAAGAGGATACGTTTGCCTGCAATCAATGGATTCTTCAGGGCCATACTGCGCACCACCCAGCGGATGTCATGATATAATTTGACACGCCCCGAATCTGTCAGTCCATCAACATCTGCAGCACGTGATCTCAACTTTGTCAGCGCCGCTCTCTCCCGGCCAAGCTCAGGCCCATCTGGTCCTCGTGAAAGATCAGCAGCTAATCGGTCGCCTGCAAACAGTATCGCATTAATCGCCTGAGGCGATGAAACACTTCGACCTAAACGTTGTTCCTGTGCGTCCCAATCTGCTTCGACAATTGCTCTAATCCCCGAAGAAGGGATAGCGTTGTTCTGTCCTCTCAAAGCTGGCGGGAAAATGATGAAAATCCCCAAAACAGTGATTACGAAAAAAGCCTTTGAACCGTGAGAATTAAGCACCTGTGTTCTCCTTGTCTGTTTTTGAAGCTTTTCTATACTCAATTATCATCGATTCGGCCGATGAATGCAAGTGAATACTCACAGCGGGTTTCGTAGCTTACATTAGTGTATACCAGGGTAATCCCTCGCACATTGCAGCTCGACGAACGACTATTCACAGTTGTTACAAAGAAGTTACTGGAGCATTCCCGGATCTGGGTGTAGTGGTTATTCCTGCGCCCCGTGCTTAAGCAGGAAGTCGGCGGTGGAGTGATTTGGCCAAACCTTACGCAAGAAAAATGGAATGCCTGGCGTGGGTTCGAGATGAAGATGAAGATAGCTTAGTCCCGGGATACTGGTCTATGGAAGTATATTGGATTGATCTTCTGCGATGCTCTTGTGCCGATTTTGTGCGCGTGCTTTGCACAAAGTGATTATTCATGCGCCGTGTTATCCATTTCCTACGCGGATATAATAAAATTTCCACCCTGTGTGGTCAAAAATACGAGAGAAGATGCCACAATTTACTCTCAGTTCATACCTTACAACCGAAACCTTTCCAGAAATGGGTCTTCGCGAGTCGCGAGCACTTTTCCCTTGACTGGAAGACAGGCAATTTGGTATAAATATACTTGGTGGAGTTTTGTACGCTCAATTAGCTTACTGTGGATTTTGCGTCAAAAAGGAAGGAGGCTGCATTTTAGATTTTCTGTTTCAATGCTGAACCGGAAACAGGCAATCCTAATCAACAATATATGTTTCGGTGTGTGGCCAAAACATAA
>CAZWME010000232.1:0-7167 GCA_964634515.1 uncultured Pirellulales bacterium
TCAAGACGGCGGCAGCTTTATATGGCAGTCATTTGATGTTTGGCGATTGGACCAGGGCAAAGAGGCTATGGTTAGGATGCGTTTTGATGTGATGGAAGCAAAACGAGACGGTTATTATTCGTACAGGTGGAAATTCGACGATGGGAAAATCGAGACCGGTGTAAGTATCGAGCATGTTTTTTTGCGACCTCAGATGCGCACGGTAATACTTGAAGTACTCAGAGACGAGAGTGTTGTTGCAGAAGTGAAACAGAAAATCAATGTTCACGTGATACCGGATAAAATCCAGCTTGAGCCTGGGAGCGAACAGGCCTTTGAAAAAGCTGTATCCGAAAGTGACTTTAACAAGTTGCCGATAGATGATGTTGTCAATTTGTATGCCTTTGCCGACGGTCTTGAGCGCCAACAGTGGAGGCAGCGGGTGGTGGCGGTTTTAATGAGGAGGATGGATGAGCTTGTGTCGGAAACACATCATTGGAATTTCTGCCTTGTGTTGGGTCAGTACCTGCGTTCGGCTCCCGTCAGGCAATATGAACAGGCGTTGAAACTTTTCGGACATCTTTCGGAAAAATCAGCAGGTAATACATTGGTTTATCAAAGTGCGGCAGTTTCTCAGGCGGAACTGTTGGTACAGTGTTTCGGAAAGGCCCAGGAGGCGTTAAAGGTTCTAAATCAACTCGAAAAGGGGAAAAAATTAAACAATAAAATAGTGACTCGATTCAGGATTGCCCAGGCTGAAGCCTTGATTGCTCTGGAACAGGGTGAACGGGCAAGGGGAAAACTTCAAAACCTGCAGGCGGCCACCAGTAACAAACAGCAGGTTAAGTATGTTGGGATGCTGCGTCACGCGAGGCAGTTGGCAAATAACACAGATGAGCCGGAGCAGCTTGATTACGCGATGGAGAATATCGAGAAAATAATTGCTGATGACCCGGTCAAGTTATTGATGCCGAATTTGAACCTGATAAAGCTGGATGTACATTTGGCAAGGGAAGAATACTTAATCGCTTTTTATTTGGCTGAGCGGTTGAATAAGCTCGAATTGAGTAACTACTATCGATCACAGATGCTTGTCCGACAGGTAAAAGCACTCTGCGGTACCGAGGCCGTGGAGCAGGCCAAGGTTATTTACGAGACCATGATGTCACACTATCCCTACAGCCCGGCGGTGGCGGAGGCCAAGAAGGCCATTGTTGAGACAGTCGTTGCAGGGCAAAAACGATAGCCAGTATCTACGTAATTTTAAATTTTGCGATTCGACTCTATAACGTCCACGGTTTTCTATATTTGTAGTGCAGCAAGTTATTAGCGCTTCTGTTATTAATGGCACGTTCTTTTTTCGGGTCCCATTCAATTCGAGACTTTGTGGCCAGAGCGATATTTGCCAGGTGAGCAAAGGTTGTTGAGCGGTGGCCTGTTTCCATATCACAATTGGTTTGCTTACGGGTCTTCATACAATCAAGGAAGTTTCTAATATGCTGGACTGTAAGGTCACCATCTATTCGTTTGCCTGTGAACGGTTTGATATCTGAGCCGCTATCCTGAAATTGTCCTGGTCTTGAAGGGGCGATTTTATAGCCGGCTTCTCCACTTGTGCCGGCGTAAAGGTTTCCGAGCGTGCCCCGGAATTCCACCTCTCCATCTATTAAGGCGGGGCCTCCATTGGCTTCATACTGGCCGAAAATAAGCAATGAGCCCGAGGGCATCTCGAAAATCACCTCCATCGTATCCGGGATTGTCCGGTCGTCGTCGAGGGCAAATCTTCCACCATGGGCGGATATCGAGACGGGTGCCTGCTCTGACAACATCCATCGCATGGCATCACAATAGTGCACGCCCCAGTTTGCCATCTGAGAGGAATAAAGCTGCAACCATCGGAATTTGTATAAAGAGATATTGTTTTTGTAAGGCCGTTTTGGCCGGGGCCCAAGCCACATATCCCAATCCAGACCCTTCGGCGGGGCCGTATCGGAAAATTGGCCAATACCGTTCGGATACATATTACTTATCCGGTAGGCGCGGGCCACCGTTACCTTGCCGATTTTGCCTGCCTGAAGTTTGTCGGCGATTTGCATGTATGATTTGGAGGAGCGTCTATGGAGGCCGACCTGGATTACTCTGTTATACCGCTTTGCGGCTTCAACCATTTTTCGACCTTCAAATATTGTTATCGAAAGCGGTTTTTCGACATAGACATCTTTGCCGGCCTGACATGCCATTATAGTCTGAACAGCGTGCCAGTGGTCGGGTGTAGCAACAACTACCGCGTCGATATCTTTGCGGTCGAGCAGGCGGCGGAAATCCTTGTATCGTGTGACGTTGCGGTTCAGTTTTTCAGTCATCTTCGGGACCCTTCCGCCCAAGGAATCTCTGAGCTTTTTATCGACTGTCGAATAATCTCTGGCCAGATACGGCTCGTAAACATCGCAAAGGGCGGCGACTTCGATATCATCCTGTTTTAAGAAGCCGTTTAGAAGCTGTGTGCCACGGTTACCGATGCCGATAAAACCTACACGAATTTTTTCATTGGCACCCCGTGCCGTTTTTATCAGAGGAACACCTATGGCATTTAAGCCTAATGTGACCGAAGCCGCGGCGGCGGTCGAGTTCTTCAGGAATTTTCGTCTTGTAGTTTTTTTGTTGTTTTCGTTCATTTTGTTATCTCCAAAAATTTAGTATTTACCATCAAATAAAAGCTGAAGGAGTGTCATCGCTTATGCTTTACTTTTTCTTCCCAATCTTCGAGCAACAATTTTAATTTCCGCAGGTCTTCTTCTCTGATACTCAAGAGGTTATTTTTTTCAGCGGGGTCTTTTTCGAGGTCGAAAAGATATTCTTTTATGTCTTTGCCGTTCTGCAGACGGATATATTTCAGAGAGCCGTCCCGGACAGCTTTTCTTGTTCTTTCTCCCCTTCGAGCACGCCAGAAAAGTGTGCGTTTTTGTGTTGGCTTGTTAGTTTCTATAGCTCCTAAAATATCTATGCCGTCAAATGGGCGTTCCTTTGGTGGTTTGGTACCGGCGGCTCTAACAATAGACCGGGAAAAATCCAAAGTTATACAGGCCTGATGCGATACCGTATCGGCAGGTATTACGCCGGGCCATTTTACGATGCACGGCACTCTTATGCCGCCTTCGAAAAGATTTCCTTTATAGCCGGAGTAAGGCAAGTTATTGCCTTTGCTGTTGGCGCCGTTATCACTCATAAAGATAACGAGTGTATTTTCCGCCACCTTGTTGTCCTGTAATGTTTCCAATATCTTTCCGATACCCTCATCCATCCGTTGAACCATTTCGATGTATGTTTCTCTTGAGCCTTTGTTGTAGTCGGCTTGCGCAACGGGTTTGTCCTTTTTGTCGTTAGGTCCCTGATAAGGAGTGTGTGGTGAGGTATATGGTACATAGAGGAAAAAAGGGCTGCTCCGCGGGCGTTGAATAAATTTGACCGCCTCTTCGGTGATAAGGTCTGTAAGGTAGCCTTCACGCCTGATAGTCCTGTCATTTTGATAAAGAGCCGGCTGGCCGGTGTATTCACAGTGGTGGAAATAATCGACTGCTCCGCCGACCGGGCCGAACCAATAATCGAAACCATGCCTTAGAGGAAAGAATTTCTTCTCATATCCAAGGTGCCATTTGCCGCAGATTGCTGTTGCGTAACCGGTATCCTTTAGCATTCGAGCGATGGTTGTCTGTTCAGCGGGAAGACCCATATCGTTTGTTTGGCGTAAACGGATGGCATCATCGTAACGGCCGACGTTGCCTATACCAAGGGCACATTCCAATCCCCCAACACGGTGTTGATAACGACCGGTCAGCAGGGCTGTTCTGGTTGGTGTGCATTCGGGTGCGTTGGAATAGAAGGTAGTAAATCTGACACCTTCGGCTGCCAGGCTATCGATGGCCGGGGTGCGAATGTCAGTGCAGCCGTAACATCCGAGGTCTCCATATCCCAGGTCGTCGGCCATGATGAGAATAATATTTGGAACTTGTGCATTCGGTGAACTATCAAAATGACATCCGGGGCAAACAGCACCCAGAGCAGTAAGGCCGGCGGTTCGAGCCAGAAACTGACGCCTTGTAATTGGCTTTGCCATAATAATATTCCTTTAAATGGTAGAGTATGAAGATGTCCTGTGATTGCTATTGTAGGAATGTCTAAGACAATCGAAAAGGTAAATTTTTGACTCTTCTGCAATAAAATTCGTGAATAGTGATTGTTTTTCGGGTATTTTATTATCTTATCGTGTTTCAAGCTACATTTGTTTTAACTATATCATAGAGGATTGAATTGAAAGCTTTAATTCACACTAAACCATATTGTTTTGAATATTCAGATTTTCCCGATCCTGCAGCGGGTGATGATGAAGTGTTGATTCGCGTCAAGGCATGCGGAATTTGTGGTTCGGATGTTCATGGCTTTACGGGTAAGACGGGCAGAAGGATTCCTCCTTTGATTATGGGCCATGAGGCGGCCGGCATTGTTGAAGATTTTGGCAAGAATGTGAAGGATTTTGAAAAGGGCGACAGAGTCTGCTTTGATTCGACAGTGTATTGCAATAAATGCGAGCCCTGCCGGAATGGCTTATTTAATCGTTGTGACAAGCGACAGGTTTTAGGGGTTTCCACGCCGGAGTTTAAGAGACATGGTGCCTTTGCTGAATATGTGGCAGTGCCTTCGTGGATTGTCTTTAAGATTCCGGACAATATGTCATTTATTCAGGCGGCTTTTTTGGAGCCGGCGTCAATAGGTACACACGCGGGCAACAGACCACCAATATCTTCTGAAGATACAGTTGTGGTTATTGGAGGCGGGACAATAGGGCTTTTTGTTATGCAGGCAGCCAAGCTACGAGGTGCGGCCAGGGTCATTGTGGTCGATATTAATGAATTTCGTCTTGGTTTGGCAAGCAAGCTGGGAGCAGATAAGGTGATCAATCCTTTGAAATCCGACCTGAAAGAAATGGTTTTCAAGGAAACACAAGGCAAAGGGTCGGATGTTACTTTCGAGGTCGTTGGGTACGCTCAGACTTTCCGGGACGGCGTTTCGGTGACAAAAACCGGTGGCCATATTGTTGCTGTTGGTAATCTGGAACAAACCGCTGAATTCAATCTACAGGAATTAGTCGCAAGAGAGCTGACTTTTAGGGGTTCTTATGCCAGTTCGGGTGAATTTAGTGAGTGTATAGGGCTTGTAGCTTCCGGTAAGATTAATATTGAGCCGTTAATCAGTGATGTTTTGCCATTAGAGGATGGAGCAAGTGCTTTTGATCGTTTGCACAAGGCCGAGGAAAATTTACTGAAAATAGTATTGGAACCATAAAATTCCAGGAGCTTAGGATGCAGGATCTTTTTAATCTTTGCGGCAAGGTGGCAATTGTAACCGGAACGAGTCGTGGTTTGGGCCAGTATTTTGCCAGGGCTCTTGCCAAAGCCGGTGCTGATTTGGTAATTACCAGCAGGGATGTATCGAGACTAACCGAATTCAAGCAGGAAATAGAATCTTTGGGTAGGAAGGCGTTAGCGGTTCAGTTGGATGTTCTCTCGCAAAGTGATATTGATAATATGGTTCAGGCGGCAATAAAAGAATATGGAAAAATTGATATTCTGGTAAACAATGCGGGTTTAAATATCCGAAATCCAAGCATTGAATTTTCTCCGGATGATTGGGACACTGTATTGAATACGAATCTAAAGGGGAGTTTTTTCTGCGCTCAGGCGGTTGCAAAGGAGATGATAAAAAGAAACTATGGCAGAATAATAAACATGGGTTCGTGTACATGTGTTTTCGGAATGGAAGGTATTGCTCCTTATACAGCAAGCCGGGGTGCAGTTTTGTTAATGACCAGGAGCCTGGCTGCGGAATGGGGCAGGTTCGGAATCACGGTCAACGTGTTGGCTCCCGGCTGGTTTAAGACGGCGCAAAACGCAGTGTTATATGAAAATGAAGAATGGCTGAAATATATCACGGACCGCATTCCTTTGAATCGTCCCGGGAAGCCAAATGACCTTGATGGTACGGTTGTCTTTTTGGCTTCGGATGCCAGCGAATATATTACAGGCCAGATAATTTTGGTAGATGGCGGGTTTACTACAGGGGCGACAAAAGCAAATGTCTGAGAAATGCTGATTGATTATTTGTTAGGGAGGTGCATATGAATTTAAGAGGTGTTATTCTTGCCGGCGGCACAGGCTCTCGGCTTATGCCATTGACCAAGGTTACAAATAAGCATCTTCTTGGCATCGGGCAAAAGCCGATGATATATTACCCCATTGAAAAACTAACTTCTATCGGCATTGAGGAAATCCTGATTGTAACCGGCCTCGAGCATATGGGCGATGTTGTTAATCTGCTGGGTTCCGGAAAAGATTTTGGCTGTAGATTTACATATAAAGTTCAGGACGAGGCTGGTGGAATTGCCCAGGCCTTAGCGTTGGCTGAGAATTTCGCACAAGGCGAGCCTATGGTTGTTATCCTTGGCGATAATATTTTTGAAAGCAGTCTGAAAAATTATGCCGATGAATTCATTGCTCAGAAAACCGGCGCGAGAATACTTCTTAGGCAGGTGTCAGACCCACAGCGTTTTGGAGTCGCGGAACTGTCCGATGATAAGGTTATTAGTATAGAAGAAAAACCTAAAGAACCGAAGTCGGATTATGCAGTAACCGGTATATATTTTTACGATGCACAAGTATTTGAGATAATACGAGCCCTCAAACCGTCGGCTCGCGGCGAGCTTGAAATTACTAACGTTAATTACACTTATATTGAAAAAGGTCAGTTGGCTTATGATATCCTCGACGGCTGGTGGACGGATGCAGGCACGTTTGAATCGCTTAGTCGAGCCAATGAATTAGTTTTAAAGAAACCTCCGCAATAACAAGAGGTATTAGCAGGGAAAACAGCATAAAATGAATATTAAAGAGACGAAATTATCGGGAATTCTCATATTTGAGCCGGATGTTTTTTCCGACGAGAGGGGATTCTTTTTTGAAACCTGGAACAGCACACGTTATGAGAAAGCCGGTATAAAAGACCCTTTTGTACAGGATAATGTCTCATTTTCCAAAAAAGGGGTCTTGCGCGGCTTACATTTTCAATATCCTCAATCACAAGGCAAACTGGTCCAGGTTTTATCAGGTGAGGTTGTGGATGTTGCTGTCGATATTC
>CAZWME010000233.1:0-7167 GCA_964634515.1 uncultured Pirellulales bacterium
ATCTTGGTCTGGCCTTCACACTATTAATTTTAATAAGCTGCAATACGCTCGTCGCCGGCGTTTCGGACATAACAATCATCAGCCCGTCCGCAGCAGCAACAGCCGAACGTTTAGCGGCAAAAGAAGTTCGCCGATATTTGTATTTGCGGACCGGCAAGCTGCTCCCAATCGTACAGACAAATAACAGCCCCCACCTGAAAACAACACTAATTGTGATAGGACAAAAAGATTGTTCTATTATTAAAAACATGACAGCAAGAAATACTAAACTGGCGACTGCCATCCGCTCATTACAACCTCAGCAATATCTGCTAAAGACAGTTTCTACAAGAAGACGACCGGTTTTGTTAATTACCGGCGGTGATTCTATCGGAACCCTTTATGCCGCTTACCGATTCGCCGAACATCTGGGCGTGCGTTTTTATATGCACGGTGACACAATTCCCGATAGACAAATCGCTTTGAAAATTCCCAAACTGGATGAAAAGGGCAATCCATTATTTAACATGCGGGGAATCCAGCCATTCCACGATTTCCCCGAAGGGCCCGACTGGTGGAATACAGATGACTACAAAGCCATCATTGCACAACTACCCAAAATGCGTATGAACTTCTTCGGGCTGCACACATATCCACAGGGTGGTGTGGGTCCGGAGCCAACAGTTTGGATTGGTATGCCCCGTGATTCCAACAAAGACGGAACCGTGAAGTTCAGCTACCCATCAAGGCATTTCACCACACCCAACACCACCGGAGCCTGGGGCTATAAGCCGGCAAAGACGGGCGATTATACTTTCGGCGCGGCGCAGATGTTCGAACGCGACGACTATGGCCCGGATTATATGCACGGCATGAATCCCTGGCCGCAGCTTTCTCAGGAAAAAGCAAACGAATTGTTTGACCGAATGGGCAAAACGCTCAAAGAAGCTTTCGAGTATGCTCACTCTCTCGGCGTTAAGACATGCGTGGGAACCGAAACACCCCTTATAATACCCGACCCCGTAAAAGAGCGGCTCAAAAGCAAGGGCATGGACCCATCCGATCCGGCTGTTGTACAGCAGCTTTACGAGGGTATGTTCCAACGAATAACCAGAGCATATCCCATTGATTATTATTGGTTCTGGACACCGGAAGGTTGGACGTGGGGCAATCCAAAGGATGAACAGATCGAAGCCACATTATCCGACTTCCGCGCCGCGATAGCGGCAGCCAAAAAAGTCGAGCCGCCTTTCACATTAGCTACCTGCGGCTGGGTTCTCGGGCCGCCAAAGGACAGAGCATTATTCGACAATTTCCTGCCAAAGGAAATGCCTGTAAGCTGTATCAACCGAAATGTTGGGTTTGCGCCGGTCGAACCCGGCTTTGCCCGTATCGAGGGACGCCCTCAGTGGGCCATTCCATGGCTTGAGGATGACCCGGCGCTAATTATACCACAACTTTGGGCTGGTCGAATGCGGCGCGATGCTGCCGATGCACTCGCTTACGGATGCACGGGGCTATTAGGTATCCACTGGCGTACGCGAATCCTCGGACCCAATGTTTCCGCAATGGCTCATGCCGCCTGGCAGCAGAAAAAATGGAATCCTGACTTCGGCAGGAAAACAAAACCGCCGGAACCGAAACTCTCAGAAGCTCGACAAGGCGGCAACATCGCCCGGTTTCCAAATAATCCAATAGCTGATACTCAGGAAGATACCCTTTACCAAACAGTCATCTGGGACGTGAAAGCATATCGGCTGAAAGTACCGAACGGTTCTTATATTGTAACACTTAAGTTCTGTGAACCAAATTATGACGCAGTGGACAAACGCCTCTTCGGTGTCAAGCTCCAGAACGAAAACGTTATTGACAAACTCGACATCTTCGCAGAGGTTGGTAAAAACAGGGCGCTGGATTACACGTTCGAGGATGTGAATGTGACCGACGGTCTGTTGACCATAGATTTTATAAGCACAATAGAGTTTCCATGCATCGCCGCATTTGTTGTGCAGGGTAAAGATATTACAAGGAAAATTAACTGCGGCGGGCCGGCATATAAGGATTACCAGGCCGACTTGCCGGCTTCAAACTCCGACGACAGACCACGTGACCTGCCGGCACGCGATTTCTACGCTGACTGGACCCTGACGCAATTCGGACCTGAAGTTTTTATGCCGATTGCCGAATTATTCACACAGCTCGATGGAGGCCCAATGGCGCCGGATGGAGGAACAAGGGCCGCTCATCTGCCGCGTCCATCTACCTGGGTCAATGGTCCGGGCGGTATAAATCCTGATAAAAGACCCTGGCAGAAGGTCAGTAACGAATATGCATTCATCGAGAAAATGGCCAAATTGCGACCGCATGTTAAAGGAGCGTGCAACCTCGAACGATTTGATTACTGGCTCAATAACTTCCGCTATCTACGGGCTGTTGGACAGGTAAATTGCACATGGGCCCAATTCAACGAAGTGATGAAAAAAATCAAAGATGAAAAACAACTCAATGAACAGAAGCGATTAGCCCGAAAGCTCGCCCTGCCCTTAAGGAAAGAGTTAGTCTCTCAGGTCTCGCAAGTACATCGTCACCTTTTGGCAGCCGTTACAACAAATGGAGCTATGGGCAATGTAACCAACTGGCAGCAGCATATAATGCCTAAATTGCTTACCGAACCAGGTCAGGAACTGGCCAAAATCCTGGGCGAGGACCTGCCCTCGGATGCAATGCCTTCGAATCAATATGTCGGGCCGTTACGAATCATCGTCCCAACCGTGCGTACAAGCCTGAATAACGACGAGGACTTAAAGCTTAAGGTAATCATCCTGTCACAGAACCATATCGAAGATGCGGCACTCTACTGGCGGGCTATGGGTAAGGGAATGTACAATAGAATCGCCCTCAAGCATATTGCGCGTGGAGTTTATTCTGTCAATATTCCCGCCAATCAGATTAAAAGTGATCTGGAATACTATGTCAGAGTAAGCTCAACTAATGACCGGCAGATTACTTTCCCAGCTTCGGCACCACAAATTAATCAAACAATAATAGTCAATGATATTTCTTTAACTAATTGATCGACATTGAAACGGAGAAATGAAAATGAGCAAATATGATTATAATCGTCGCCATTTTCTCAAAACCATAGGTTTGGGAGCCGCTGCTTTTGCCATTAAAAGTTCATTAGACTCCACAAAGCTTTTTGCCAATGGCAGCGCAGATAAAAAACCCAATATCGTCTTCATATTAGTTGACGACTTAGGCTGGATAGACACAGGCTGTTACGGAAGCAAGTACTACGAAACGCCGAATATTGACAAACTCGCTGCTGAAGGTATGCGGTTCACCGATGCCTACGCTGCCTGTGCAGTCTGCTCACCGACCCGTGCGGCGGTTATGACGGGACGCTATCCGGCTCGTCTTGGCGTTACTGATTGGATCCGCGCCCGTTTCCAGGGAGGAAAAATCCCTGAAAATAAAAAGAATCCGACCGAGTACGTAGGCGGAAAAAATAAAAAGCTGCTGTGCCCGCCAAATGCTCTGTGGATGGAACTCGAAGAAATCACCATTGCCGAAGCACTCAAATCGGCAGGGTACACTTCGTGCCACATTGGCAAGTGGCACCTTGGCGCAGACGACTGGTACCCGGACAGGCAGGGTTTCGACTTCAACCTCGGCGGCTGCGACTTCGGACAGCCTCCAAATTATTTCGACCCATATTCCCGAAAAGGACAGGGAGCAATCCCGACACTGGAACCTCGTCGCAAAGGCGAATATCTGACCGACCGTGAGGCTGATGAAGCAGTCAAATTTATTCACAACCACAAAGACAAACCTTTTTTCCTCTATATGGCCCACTATACAGTCCATACACCCATCCAGGCCAAAAAAGACCTTATTGAAAAATACAAAATGAAACCACCTACAAACCAGAAAAACCCGACATACGCCGCAATGGTTGAGAGTCTGGACGACGCCGTAGGCAGAATTTGTTCGGCGCTCGACGAACTTGACCTGGCCGAAAATACTATCATTTTCTTCACCAGTGACAACGGTGGTCTGATCGGCCCGACAAACAACGCCCCACTGCGTTCCGGCAAGGGCTTTCCGTATGAAGGCGGCATACGTGAACCTCTGATAGTGCGATGGCCGAAGGTCATTAAACCCCGAACAGTCAGCCACGAACCGGTAACCAGTGTCGATTATTTCCCGACCATTTGCCAGGCCGCAGGTGTTCCACTGCCAGGCGACCGTGACATAGACGGCGTTTCACTCCTCGGCCATCTAAAATCAAACGGCACCCTGGAGTTGAACCGTCATGCACTATACTGGCACTTCCCGCATTATCGAGGCAAAATTGTCCCCTACAGCATCATTCGAGAAGGAAGCTTTAAGCTCATTAAAAGATATGAAGGCAAACCATTCGAACTGTTTAATCTAAAAAGCGACATCTCCGAGAAAAACGACCTTTCACAGATATTTCCTACAAAAACAAGACAGCTCGATGCTAAATTAAAACGCTGGCTGCGACTCACCGGCGCCAAACTGCCCAAACCGAATCCAAACTATGACTCGAATAATTCTTGACGGGAAAGTAAAAAATAAAGACTTCAGTAAAAGGAATTTATATTATGAAACGACGCAATTTTCTCAAAGCTATCGGTGCCGGTGCCGTCTCTATGACACTGCCGGCATATACGAATGCCTCCGGACAGGCTGTCAACAAGGGCACTCGACCCAACATCCTGTGGATTTTGTCCGAAGATATCTGCCCCGACCTTAGCTGCTACGGTACACCAGCGGTAGAAACTCCGAATCTCGATAAACTCGCCGATCAGGGCGTCCGCTTCACCAACGCATTTACTACAAGCCCGGTTTGTTCTACCAGCCGTTCGGCTATGATTACCGGTATGCATCAGGGTTCCATTGGTGCTCACCATCATCGAAGCCATCGTGGGGATGGATACATATTGCCGGAACCGGCCAAACCGATAACAGAATACTTCCGCCGGGCAGGATACTTCACTGCAAATGTCAAAACGGCCGCTACCGGAGTGCGCGGCTCGGGCAAAACGGACTTTAACTTTAAGTATAGTAAACCCTTTGACGGTGCTGACTGGAATCAGCGAAAACCCGGCCAGCCGTTCTTCGCACAGCTATCAATCAGTATGACACATCGCGGCAAACAGTGGAACGGTCTCGATAAAAAACTCGATAATCCTGTTGATCCGGAAAAAGTCGAGTTGCCACCGTACTTTCCAGACCATCCAATAGCACGAGCAGACTGGGCAACGTATTTAAACTCTATACAGATGATGGATCAATACGTCGGAAAAATTATGCAGCGCCTCGATAACGAGGGGCTAACAGATAACACAGTTGTAATCTTCATCGGCGATCATGGCCGTTGTCATGTCCGCGGCAAGCAGTGGCTTTACGACGCAGGAATTCGGATTCCTCTGATTGTACGCTGGCCGGGCAAATTAAAAACGGGCAGTGTGAATAAAGACCTGGTTAGTTCAATCGATATTTCCGCAACGGTTTTGAAAATTGCAGGCATTGATCCACCAAAACATCTACAGGGTCAGGTTTTCCTCGGTACGGATGCAAAGAAGCGTGAATATATCTTTGCAGCTCGCGACCGATGCGACGAAACTATAGAGTGTATTCGCTGTGTCCATGATAAACGCTACAGCTATATTCGAAATTACATGCCGTACCGTCCATGGATGGCTCTCAATCGCTATAAGGACACCAGCTATCCGATGCGTAACCTCTTGCGCAAACTTTATGCCGAAGACAAACTTACCCCGGCCCAGATGAAATTCATGGCGCCCACCAAGCCGCCGGAAGAATTATATGATCTGAAAAATGACCCTTACGAACTTCATAATCTGGTCAACTCATCCAGGCATCAAAATGTCTTAAAGCGTATGCGTGCGGCCCATATTAAACGGATGCATCAAACTGGAGACATAGGCCTGATTCCAGAACCGCAGCTCGAAGAAATCTATCTCAAACACGGCAATGGCTATGACATACTGACCCAGCCGGAAAATCACGGCCTGATTGACCGTATTCGAGAGGTAATAGAACTCGCTGAATCTGGCAAATCGGCGATACCGCAACTCATAAATGCAATGCAGGATAAGAGATCCTCCGTACGCTGGTGGGCGGCAATAGGCCTGGGTAATATGAATTCGGATGCCGAAGCCGCAAAAACCGTTTTACAAAAAACTTTGCAGGACAAATCCGCTTCGGTCCGCATTGCCGCCGCTCGTGCATTCTGCAGGATGGGTAGAAGCCGGCAAGTCATGAAGATTTTAGTAGAGGAACTGCAAAACAAAGATAATAAAATCGTCCGCCACTATGCTGCGCTGGAACTGGAAGATCTCGGCGACAAAGCCGAAGAATTCATAGAAGAGATTCGTGCCGCACGAAATGACAGTTATGACGGTGTCAAACGAGTAACCTCCCGTATCGTAAGCACGCTGGAAAAATAAATCCCGGCTAATCCGTAAGAAATAATCCGGATCTCAAAATACGATTATTAACATTTAATAATAATCAAAGATAAGTTGCAAAGTTAAATAGCAGAGATATTCTTAGTTTTACTTTAACTTCAAAGGTATGCCTTGAATTCGGGCTTGAGTTATGAATGACTTTAGCTCATCCAGCAGTAGTTGCATTTGCTGAGTATCCTCAAGCAGACTTTCGTAAAATCGCCCATCATTGATTAGCCTGGCTGCACTGCCCTGGCCGTCGTTGATTTTCTCCAATATCATCCGCATTTGCGCCGAAGCTTTACCTATTTCTTCGCTCATATCGATCGTCGCAACAACAAATTCCTCTGTTTTGCTATCAAAATTCTTCAACGATGCTGTTCCGGCAATGGCGAATTTTCGGAATTCTTCTATTGTCTGCTTAAGTTCATGCGATGCTTCAGTAATAGGCCTTCGCCACGTACTGCTGCAGCATGCGCTGGGTATTGAAGAACGAACCGTTGAGCGCAATTGCGTGCCGCATGATTTCCAGGAACCGCTTGCGATCCCCGTAGTACATCGGGACGACGACCTCTTCCAGCTTCCGATACAGGTCGTCGGCGTCTCGAGTGCGGTCGCTGTTTCGGCTCGTTCCGATGCCATCGACGGCGACCGCGAGGCGCAAGTTCCTCGAGCGGGTCAATTTCTA
>CAZWME010000234.1:0-7133 GCA_964634515.1 uncultured Pirellulales bacterium
CATCGGATATGAGATAAGCTCTGAATTCCTGCCTTTGATAAAGGAAAAATTGGACTTGGAACAAAAGATGATTTTTGAAGAGGCTGATTTCGAAATAATCAAGCAGAAGAAAGCTAATATAGACTATAAAGAAGTAATCAAACAATTACCTTACATTTTCGAAGATCCGGTCGAATTCGACAAAAAAATCGATCCTAGAAAACTTCAGTTTGGTTCCAAAATCAATCATAACAAATCTCAGAGAGAGAAATATTATCCCGTAAAGGATGTAATTTCTCCAGAAAAACTAGTTATTGGAGATGGATTGAAAATAAAACTTTTAGGTATAAGAAAAAAATCTAAAATGAGCAATCAAGCAATTCAATTCTTAAGAGATAAAACTCGTGGACAAAAGGTTTTTATGAAGTTCGATGCAATAAAACATGATCGTGACAACAATTTACTCTGCTATTTATATCTTCAGAACAAAACCTTTCTAAACGCTCACCTGATAAAAAAAGGCTTGGTGGATGTTGATACCTCCCTAGACTATAAGTTCAAGGAAAAGTTTCTAACGACAGTGGAAAAATACTGATGGCAAAAGAATGGATCTTAAATAGCGCAATGAACCGCTTTCAGCTAAACTTCAAGCGTAATGTTGGTGCTGTGTCTGAAGAAATTAGAAAATGCAGCCCAAAGACCTTGAAAGATTGGACGAAGTACTATTTTTCTAACGTCAGACCAAAAGAACACATAGAGGAGCTTGGCAGAAGACTATATATCAAAATTACAGAAGTAATATCAGCAGAAGTTGAACAGGTTACAGAAAAAGACTGTATTGATTACATATATAACATGGTCTTAAGCAGAACATTTGATGGCTATATGACTGAGATAAAAACTATTTATGGCCAATTACAGAACAATCTTGAAGTAAAGATTGAACCGGCACCAGACGAATGGGACAGATTATATAACGTCGACTTCTCCATGAAAATCAAAGATAAATACATTGGGCTCCAAATCAAACCTGCAAGTGGCGTTTCACATATTCCTCAAATATTTAAAGAAAAAACAATACAATCAGAAACGCATAAAATGTTTACAGAAAAATATGGAGGAAAAGTATTTTATGTAATTTCAATTAAAGAAGGTGACAAAAAGAAAATACATAATACCGAAGTAATCGAAGAGATTAAAAATGAAATCAAAAGGTTACAAGGTTAAAATTATTTTCCATCGAGTATATGAATACACACAATGGACATGATTCTTGTAAGGGCAAAAAAATTCTTGTTGCTACTACCAACATTGGCAAAATCGCCGAATTGAAAGCAATGCTTGATTTAGATGCTCAGTGGCTTGACCTCTCGTATTACCCTGAAATAGAAGAAATAGAAGAGGACGGCCAGACTTTCATCGAAAATGCCTGTAAAAAAGCAATCGGTTACGCCAGAATCACAGGCCAGTGGACAATCGCCGACGACTCAGGTCTTCAAGTCGATGCACTCGGCGGTGAGCCGGGAGTGAAATCCGCACGTTACTCCGGCGAAAAAACTATAAACGATGATGGAACTCTAATTGACCATAGAAACATTGCCAAGGTTCTGGAGCTTCTTGAAGGCGTTCCGCAAGACAAAAGAACGGCCAGATTCTTTTGCTCTCTGGCTTTGGCGAGCCCTGAAAAAGTCCTGATAGAAACTGAGGGAACACTGGAAGGTCTGATAACAAATAAAGAAATCGGAAAAAATGGTTTCGGTTACGACCCGATTTTTTTCGTGCCGCACCTTAACAAAACTATCGCCCAGCTAACCTCTGAAGAGAAAAACGCAATTTCGCACCGCGGCAATGCAATCAGAAAATTAAAGCCCATGCTTGAAAAACTCCTGAAAAACAGCTAAATATCAAAACTTCTGGAAAGTAGCTTGAAATAGGCAATTGAATAAGAGTATTATAGGACGTACACAATTTGAAGCCGATACTGGCAAACGTGAGACTGTAAATGTCATTAAACAAGGACAAATTATGAGCAGTATAAATCGTAGAAGTTTCCTGAGGAATTCTGTTGTTGCTGCCACTTCACTGGCTTTTGGACAGGAATATAGTCAGGCTAACCAGGCAAATAATCGTAGAAACCGGAGATCCAATCGACCCAACGTTGTAGTCATAATGACAGATGACCAGCGATGGGACTGTATGAGCTGCGAAGGGCATCCTTTCTTAGAAACGCCGAACATGGACCGTATTGCCAAAGAAGGCGCACGTTTTGCCAATATGTTCGTTACAACATCGCTCTGCTCACCAAGCCGGGCATCATTTTTATCGGGGCTTTACGCTCATACCCACAAAGTAACAAACAACTTCACCGACTATCCCGCCGACTTAGCCAGTTATCCTCTCCATCTGCAACAAAGCGGTTACCAGACAGCTTACATAGGCAAATGGCACATGGGCGAACAAAGCGACGAGCGCCGCCCCGGCTTCGACTACTGGATTACTCACAAGGGGCAGGGTAATTACTACGACACAACTTTTAATGTTAACGGCAAACGAACGGTCAAAAAAGGTTACTACACCCATCGAGTAACCGATATGGCGACTGATTGGCTCAAGCAGGACCACAATAAGCCATACCTGCTGATAATAGGCCATAAAGCACCACACACGCCGTTTACACCGGAAAAGAAATACGAAAACATCTATGATGATGTGAAAATAGACTATCCCAAGACAGCTTTTAACCTCGAAAGCAAGCCCAAGTGGGTCAAGGAGCGGCTGAACACCTGGCACGGCATATACGGCCCGATTTTCGGCTTTCGTAAAGACTTCCCTGATACCAGACCCGAAAGTGTGGAGAAATTCGCCGAGTTTGTCCGGGCCTATACGGCAACGATTAAATCGGTGGATGACAGCATAGGCAGGGTTTACAAGACACTTAAAGAGCTTGGCCAGTTGGATAATACCCTGCTCGTATTCACCAGTGACAACGGTTTCTTTTTGGGCGAACATGGAATGACCGATAAACGCACAATGCACGAAGCGAGCATTCGGGTGCCGCTGTTAGTCAGATACCCCCGTCTTATAAAGCCCGGCACAATCATCAGCAATATGGTAATGAACGTTGACCTTGCACCGAGCATTCTCGATATCTGCCGAGCCAAACCACTTAAAAATATCCACGGAAAGTCGTGGAAGAAGCTTCTTGCCGGCCAAACACGCGGCTGGCGCAAGTCTTTGTATTATTCGTACAATTATGAAAAGCAATTTCCATATACGCCAAACGTTCGAGGCGTAAGAACGGATGAGTGGAAATATGTCCATTATCCGAACGGCGACAGCAAACCGGATCAGTACAAAGCAGAGTTGTATAATATCAAGAGGGACCCGCTCGAGACCAACAATCTGATAAACGAACCAAAATATGCCGATAAAGTTAGGGAGCTAAAAGCCGAACTTCAACGACTGATGGCACAGACAGGAGCATTACCGGATAAAATGCCGCTATATTTAGGGATTAAAGCAGAACTACCGGATGAAAAGATTAGATAAAACCCAAAGAGATTAGCTGTATTTAACGCTCTGGACTGTGTTTTCAGTGAACTGGTTCGTTTTCTCTTGACATTTCCGCAGTTCATCTATATTTGTCCTTTTTTAAATATTGTTGTGGAAATCACCGATAACTGATTCATGTTGACTGAATCGTAACTATTAGCAGTAATCGAATAAGTTTTATTATGACAAAATCAAGTGTATCCAGAAAATCATTAGTAATTGTTGAATCGCCCGCAAAGGCAAAGACAATAAACAGGTATCTCGGTCCCGATTTTGTTGTGCAAGCCTCGATGGGACACGTGCGGGATTTGCCTTCAAAGGGTCTCAATGTTGATATAGAGAATGATTTCGAGCCGACTTATGATATATTGCCGGGCAAGAAACGCACGGTAACATCATTAAAAGCCGCAGCGAAAAAATGCGATAAACTGTATCTGGCCACCGACCTTGACCGAGAGGGCGAAGCAATTGCCTGGCACCTCGCACAAATTCTTGGTATTCCCGAGGACAAAACCTATCGCGTGATATTCAATGCCATAACCAAAACGACTATCAAGCGTGCCTTTGACGAGCCGGGCAAACTTAATATAGACAAGGTTATGGCTCAACAGGCCAGACGTATTCTCGACAGAATCGTCGGTTATCAGATAAGCCCGTTGCTGTGGAAAAAAGTTACCCGTGGTTTGTCCGCCGGTCGTGTCCAGTCCGTGGCCGTTAAGATAGTCGTTCTCAAAGAAAGAGAAATTCAACAATTCAAGCCCGACGAATACTGGCTTATACCGGCTGTATTTACTACCGACCTGCAAAGCAACTATACTCAGGAATGGCTCGATTTTATTACGCCAAAAACCGAAGACGACAATCCCCCCACTATTGCCAAACAGAACAAATGGCTCACAAAGCACAATGCTATTAAGGCCGAATTGTACAAGGTCAACAGCCAGAAGTTCGAGGCCTTGAATCAGGAACAGGCCGGTCGAATATTCGAGGCCATGAAGGATGCGGAATTTAAGATTGCCAACATAGAAAAGAAGGAATCCCTTTCGCGCCCTTCGGCCCCTTTTATAACTTCGACTTTACAACAGGCCGCGGCAAACCGGTTAGGCTTCACCGCGAAAAAGACTATGGCAATGGCCCAGCAGTTATACGAAGGCATCGATTTAGGCTCGATGGGTTCTCTGGGCCTTATTACGTACATGAGAACCGACAGCACGCACTTGTCGGATGAAGCTATCAAAGAGGTGCGAAATTACATCAACATGCATCTCGGCCAGGACTACCTTCCCGCCAAACCAAAAGTTTACGCTTCAAAAAAAGCCGCCCAGCAGGCTCATGAAGCCGTCCGCCCAACTGACGTTGACCTTACACCTAAAGATATAAGGCCGTTCCTTTCCGACCAGCAGTTCAAACTCTATGATTTGATATGGCGCCGATTCGTAGCCAGCCAGATGGAGCCGGCCAAATGGAACATAACAAACCTGAATATCACAGCCCAGACGTCAGTAGGTGAATGCCGCTATAAAAGCGCCGGACGAGTGCTCATATTCGACGGCTATACGAAAATCTGGACGACCACGTCAAACGATCAGCAGCTACCCTTAGTCGAAGTTGGCCAACAATTACAGCCGGTCGATATCAAGGCCGAGCAGCATTTCACAAAACCACCGGCACGATATACCGAAGCTTCTTTAGTAAAAGCACTCGAAAAAGAAGGTGTTGGCAGACCAAGTACATACGCCACAATTATATCCACGATACAGGACCGGGGCTACGTCGAGAAACAGGACAAAAGATTCTTCGCCACCGACATCGGTGAAGTCGTCACAGATAAACTGAACGAGTACTTCCCGCAGATAATGGATATTGCTTTTACCCGTTATATGGAAGAGCAGCTTGATAAAATTGAAGAACATAATGTCGATTGGCTCGGTGTTTTAAAAGACTTCTATAGTCCGTTCAAGAAAAGCCTTGAGACGGCGCAAGCTCAAATGAAACATGCCAAAGCCGAAATGACCCCCAGCGAATATAAATGCCCGGATTGCGGCCAGCAGCTTGCTTACAGATTCGGCAAAAACGGCAAGTTCCTGAGCTGTTCGACGTACCCGGACTGCAAATTCGCCTGTCCCTGCGATAAAGAAGGCAAGATGCTCGAAGAAAAAGTAAGTGAGCATAAATGCCCCCAATGCAGTAAACCGATGGTGCATAAAAACGGCCGATTCGGCCCTTTCCTCGGATGCAGCGGCTATCCGGAGTGCAAAACTACTCTCAAAATAGACAAGGAAGGCAACGTCCTGCCGCCAAAGCCCCCGCCGGAACCAACCGGAATAAAATGCTACAAATGCAAAGACGGCGAACTTGTAATCAGGCAAAGCAAAAAAGGACCCTTCATGGGATGTGGCAGGTTCCCGAAGTGCAGAACCATTATCAGCATTAAACAACTGGACCACCTAAAAGAGTTGCAGGCAGCCGGCCAATGGCCGCCCGAAACATGGGAAGAAGCCGACGAAATCCTCGGAAGAAAAAAAGCCAGAGAGCGAATAAAAGTCAAGAAATAGCGCCGTCAATAATGCGATGACGGCAATCACCACCAAAATCTCTATTAAGGTAAAACCCGTTAAAAAACTTCCCTTTTACCGATTGGTAATTTCTGTTTCTCCGTAAGGAGTCCTTAGGATTAACGCGTTTATAATATTTTATTTACACATAGCACTGCTGGCGCTGATAAATTCTACCAGTCGGGTATTGGCGGTCCGCTCGGCCAGCTCAATATAAAAGTATTAGGTCTCGGATGTGCTGAGACCTCTTCGACATGGCCGTCCACAAACGATGCATTGGCATAACCCTTTTCAAGGTCCCCGCCCGGAGCGCGATGGTAGGTAGCGAAGCAGTCTGTGTTACCGGGAGGCGTGGAACGCAAATTGTTATCATTGACTGCAGCACTGCTGAGTCCCGGAATAGCAAAAGGATTCTCCTCAGAGAAAAAAAATACTCGTGCCGGATTCTTTACCTGGGCTTCCTTCCGAACGTTCTCCATGTTGGTACGATATTGCGAGGGGACCGCCCCCCATGCATCACCGTTGAGATAGGAATTCATCTCGTAACTATATTGAGGTTCTACTGGAATCGTCGCTCCCCTGCAAACAGGGCAGCCCAGAGTCCTGGCTACAACATCGAATTCCGGGCACAGGTGAATATCTTGGTTTTTCAAATAAGGCCACATCGCGCCGCCAAGTTCCGGATTTGAGTCAAGATTCTTACTTGCATCGTGCCATCGGCATCCTGTGCCACCATCTTTGTAGAGCCAAGTGAATGAATAAGGAAAAGAACCCTCATTATCATCCAGGTACATCCTCCCCGCCAGACCATATTGATTCAGTTTGGACCTGCAGAGAATTCCCCACACCTGCTTTTTCGCTCGCTGCAGTGCCGGCATCAATATCGCCATCAACAATGCAATAATGGCAATCACCACCAGAAGCTCAATCAACGTAAAACCTTTTCGCTTGTGCATCATTTATCCTTTCATGTTAAGACTATCGTTAGAATCCTTTTAAGTGTCTCATCCAATCCGGCCAGTCACTGGCAGTAGCTCCGCCGGCTGT
>CAZWME010000235.1:0-7086 GCA_964634515.1 uncultured Pirellulales bacterium
TAATTTTAAAATGACTTTTTGAAAGCTTTATTTTGAGCATTTGGGCAACACGCCCCTTAAGTTAAAAGAAGATATTTTAAAAACACATCTTGCCTCTACAGTAACGATGCGAAATTATGGACAGTAAAGATACAAAATTAAGGATAGAAGTGGTGCTGAATCATCTGGAGGTGATGTAAAATGAAAATCAGAATATCCAAATCAGAAAAGGGACTGGCCTTTTTTGCAGTAACGGTCTTCACTTGTATCTTTGTCCTTTTAGGTTTCTCCATGCTCCATCTGGCGAAGACCGAGATAGTAATGACTCAGAAGGAGTTGAACTCGACGCAAGCCTTTTATGCGGCTGAGGCAGGAATAGAATATGGAATTGTAAATTTAAAATCGCTTTTAAGTGAAAAAAGACAAATAATGGAATTGGGCTCTAAGGTGGATATTGCCGGCTATTATGATGTTTCTCCACCTGAATTGGAAGGTTTTACCTTTGATACTTTTACAATTGAAAAAGTCGGCGATTTAGAGAATAAGGTCTTGGATTCAGGGCCGTATAAAGGAATGGAGGGATACACTCAGAAATACAAGATAACTTCTCAGGCCAGGCTCGACGGGATAGTAGGTGCCTCTGTAAGGTTGGTTCAGTGGATTGAAGATCAAAGGCTTCACCTTTTTCAATTTGCCGCTTTTTATGACCAGGACCTCGAGATTGAGCCCGGGGCGGAAATGATAATTGCAGGCAGAATTCATTCGAATCATGATATCTTTTTGACTTCAGGCAAAACGCTTTCGATCGATTCATATATCACGTCTGCAGGGGATATTTACAGAACCAATAAACCCGGAGATACCGGAGAGGAAAACGGAACTGTTCAAGTTAAAGACGCGTACGGAGATTACCAGGAAATGGATTTTGATTGCACTGACCCGGATTGGACGGATAAGGCCTTAGCTACCTGGGGCGGAAAAGTACTTAGTAAAGACCATGCGACTTCGGAATTAAATCTTCCAATCTCTACTGATTTTGAACCCGATGATATAATCAGGCGGGGTGAGGTTGGAGACACTCAAGCATTGAAAGAAGCCAATCTGTACTGGCAGGCGGATATACGAATTATTGACGGAGTAGCCTACAACAAATCGGGTCAGGTTATAGACCTTTCGGGTGTTATTGATACGAGCAAGACTTTCCATAATTACAGAGAAGGGAAGGATATCAAGGTTACAGAGATTGACCTGCATAAGATGCAAACTGACAATCTGCTTCCTCCGAATGGAATCCTTTATATTTCCTCCAATATAGCCGGTGCAGGCCAGCAGGACGGCGTAAGATTAGTCAACGGTAAAGTGTTACCGCCGGACGGATTAACTGTGGCAACTGATAATCCTCTTTACATTCAGGGGGATTATAACATAGATGGCGAACCGGCTTCGGTAATGTGTGACTCGATAAATATTCTCTCAAATGCTTGGATGGACGAAGATACGTGGGTAAAAGCTACCGATACCAAGGTCAATACCTCTGTCGTGGCGGGACACGCACCGACAACGGCTGAGGGCTATGGTGGTGGTCTGGAGAACCTTTTCAGATTCCTCGAACCCTGGTCGGGAGTGAGCTTGGAATGGA
The DNA here is from genome assembly GCA_964634515.1 of uncultured Pirellulales bacterium. Taxonomy (GTDB): domain Bacteria; phylum Planctomycetota; class Phycisphaerae; order Sedimentisphaerales; family Anaerobacaceae; genus NIOZ-UU13. The sequence goes on from CAZWME010000235.1 coordinate 1,619, forward strand.
CCGGTTCGATTACCAGCCTCTGGTATAGTAAGATTGGCACTGGAAAATGGGTTTATGGTTATCCTTACTACGAAGCGCCTGTCCGAAAATGGTCATTTGATGAAAAACTCCGTGTTCTTACCAATCTGCCTCCGGGAACTCCACTCGTATGTATATCGTTGCGAAGTAACTGGCAGAAAGAATCCTCCTTGTGATGAAACATGTATCGCGGCCGGCGGAGATGTCACCTCTCAATGGACATATAGTGATGAAGAAGGCCGGGTTGGTTCAGCCGGCTTGACCGTGGTTGTTGTTGACATCAATGTTCAAGAGCTACAAATGTCAAGCTAATGTCACTGAGAGAAGTTTAACTCACTGACAAATATGTTTCAGAAATTACCGGCTTGGGTGTACCTACTCACTGCCTGTTTGGTGTATGTTTCCTGCGTGTCCGATAACCTTTATAGTCCCCTGCTTAAACAAATCATATATTTGGTTATTAGGAATCAGATAACTGATAGTGACCAATACTATGGACATAATAGGTAGAAAATAATCGGGCATTCGCTTATTTATAAGACCTGACATCTTAAACTCAAACTCATAAAGCCTATTTACGGTGAATGTAATTTCTAAGTAAAACACCTTGCTTTTTAAGCCGATGAAAAGAAACATCAAATGGGACTTTTGATTTGGAAATCAGAAGTTTTTGCAGGGATTTACAGGATTGGAGTGGACACTAATGCTTAATTTTGCCAATACCGAAATCGTGGGATTGGATGTTGGATCTTGTGCAGTCAAAGCGGTCAAGTTGCGTAAAAATGAGTCCGGATATTCGGTTGCCGCCGCTGGCATTACCGAGGTTGCAGTAAGCGAAGAAGACAATAATCATCTAAATACCGTAAATGCAATCCGTGAATGCTTTGAATTGGTTGGTGGCAGGACGAATCTGGCTGTTTGCGGCCTCAGCGGCCCGGAAGTTGCAGTACGGGAATTTGAGTTTCCTTCATTATCGACTCTGGAGATAGATGGGGCGGTTTTATTTGAAGCCTCGCAGGTTTGTCCGTTTAATGCCGCAGAAAGTGTTGTTGATTATCACTTGATATCTAATGGCGATGATAAGACAAGAGGCATCCTGGTAGCTGCGATGAATACACTGATAACGGACAAGGTGAATCTTGCAAAAGAAGCCGCTCTAAAGTGCGTCCTGATGGATGTTGAGGGACTGGCGCTCTTAAATTGCTTCAATGGTCTGGACGGAAATTCTGATAAATCAACAATCGCGATACTGAATGTTGGCAGCTCAAGAACAACGCTGGCAATTATGGGAGGTAACAGCAGGCCTTTCGTTCGCGATATCACCTTTGCAGGTAATGATATTATAAAACAGATTGCGGCAGATAAAAGTATGTCAAAGGAAGACGTCAAGAGTATTTTATCAGGAAAGTCAAAGACTACTCAGACCGAGCTTAATGACACCTTTGGAAAAGCCTGTAAGCGACTTATAGTCGATGTTTCCAATACGTTGCGCTATTATGCAACCCAGGAGCAATCGATTCCGGTTGAGAAAATATTTGTTTGTGGAGGTTTTGCACTCGCAAATGGTTTTGTCGAATTGTTGAACAGCAGGTTCGGGATAGAAGCGGTTTTGTGGAATCCTTTTGAGAAGATAAGCTGCGATACTGACCCGCAGTTAGGAGATATTTGCGGAAAGAAAGGCCCTGCACTTGCGGTAGCAGCCGGTCTTGCTATGAGGTCGGCCTAATGGGAGTATCGGAAAAGACCAAAGGTTATACGAGTAGCGGGATAGATAATTATGTTTAAGATAGATTTATTAAAAGGACAGGGCCTCCCGCTAAAGAGCAGTACGGGAGGCATAGCTATTGTTGCGGTCACTATCGCAGTACCCTTGTACGCCTTAATAATAATGTTCGGTTTCTATGTGAATGATATAGCATATATGTCAATAAGGGAGCAGGAAATAGTCAGATGCCAGTCGGGGATTGACAAATTATCGGATGCTGTCAAGCTACAGGAATCTTTAGAAAAAAAGAAAACCATTTACAGTGATTGCCTTTCTGAAGTCAAGTCTTCTATCGGAAAATATATCCAGTGGTCGCCTGTGCTGGTGACGCTGGTGGAGAATATGCCGAACTCGGTGATGTTGGCAGAGCTTGAGGTAAGGCAGGATTCTATCAGAAAAAAGGTTCCAAAGCCGGATAATCCACAGGAAATGATTGATAGCAGTGTCCCTGTAAAGATATTGCGGATGAGCATTAGCGGCGGCCCTCGATACGACTGTAACAAAGAAGTCAGGGATTTTCAGGACCGTCTTCAATCTTCGACTTTCCTTGGCCCTAAGCTTGAGAACATCGTGGTTTCGCGGGAGTCTGAGACACTTGAAGGCCGGGATGTTGCTTCTTATGAAATAGATTGTGTCTTTAAGCCGAGGTTGTAAAATGACTTTTATCAAGATTCATAAAAAATATCTAATAACATCTGGAATAATATGGGTGGCTTGCTTTGTGATATTTCTGCTTGCCTATATGTTTATTGTAAGACCACAAAAGATTTCCAAAGGACTCATCGAAAGCAAGCTCGCTGAAAAAAAACAGGTCTATGAGTTTGCAATAAGAGCAGCACAAAAGGAAACCAAAATCCGATTGAATGAACAAATCGAAAGTTTGCAAAACAGGATTAAGGATTTTGTTGTTGATTTCAAGGATTCGGCTAATTTGACATTTGATTTAAGCCAGATTGCCGAAGAGAAGAAGATTGCATCGTTCGGAAGTAAAGTCAAAAACAACCGTGGACTTACGAAAACCGCTGATTATAAGTACATTCACGAGAACCACATTAATATCAGTTTTATCGGGGATTTTAATCAGTTTGCAACGTTCCTGAATACTTTAGAGAGGCACAGGCCTGTCATCTTTGTGGACAAGTTCACAATAACTCGCTCGGGGAGTGAGGATTCGGACTGTCAGATAAGTATGAATGTAACGTCTTTTGTCAGAAAACAGCAGGACAGTGAAACTGCCGATAAAAGTACGGAAAAAGTTTACGGCAGAAAAATATGAGAAAAATAGCGATAACAAATCAGAAAGGTGGTTGTGGCAAAACAACTACGGCAGTGAACATTGCGGTCAGCCTTGCTGAGAAGGGAAGGAAGATACTGATAGTTGACTTCGATCCGCAAGGTCACAGCACAATAGGCCTTGGCTTTGATATTGATAACCTGCCTGTAACAATTTATGAGGCTATTACAAAGCCTCAAATTTCAATCTCCGAAGTTATATTGAGCACAAAATTCGAGCGGCTTGATCTGGCCCCAAGCAACGTGCTGCTTTCAGGGGCCGAAATCGAACTGGTCAGCGTGGTCGGAAGGGAATTTGTCCTGACAAAGGAACTCAAAACAGTGGAGGACGAATATGACGTGTGTATTATTGACTGCCCGCCGTCGCTTAGCCTGTTGACCCTCAACGCAATTGTTGCAAGTACAGATATTATTGTGCCTGTTCAGGTGCATTACTATGCCATGGAAGGCCTGAAACAACTGTTCGAGACAGTGAATATTATCAAAGAGCATTTATATTCCTGTAATGTAAAAATATTGGGCTTATTGTTGACTTTTGTGGATAAAACGACCCTGCTCAGCAGGCAGACTCAAAATCAAATGCGTGAATATTTCGGTGATTTGGTTTTTAAGACGGTTATTCACAGAAGCGTAAGGTTGGCTGAGGCCCCAAGCACGGGTGAGTCGGTTTTGACCTATGCTCCAGAAAGCCGCTCGGCGGCTGAATACAGGGCCTTGGCTGAAGAGATAATTAACGACAGGGCTTCATTTGAGCAGGTTGAAGATGCCCAGGCTTTAGCCGGGAGATAATCAATGTCAGAGAAGGAAAGGAATAAAGCCGGATTGCACAAGAGAATCTCATCGATTTTCGATGGGGTACTAATTCCGCAGTCCGATAGCGGCCAGGAGCCTTCCGGCAGTTCGGCACCAAAGGACACCGAATATGCTGAGCCCAAACAACCGGTTCAAGAGTTGCAGAAACCCGAGTATCCAAAGCCCAGTCAGGCTGAGCAAATATTACCCGAAGCTGAATCGACTCAGGAAACCGAAGCTGAACCGGTTCAAGAGCCTAAGGCCGAGCCGGTTCGGGAACCCGAAGCTAAGCCGGCTCAAGAGCCTGAAGACGAGCCGGTTCGGGAACCCGAAGCTAAGCCGGTTCACACTCCAAAATTTATGACGGCTCAGGTATCTAAGGTTGTACCGATACAGGAAACCGAAGCTGAGCCGGTTCAGGAAACCGAAGCTAAACCGGCTCAAAAGCCTAAAGACGAACCGGTTCAGGAATCTGGTGCAAAGCCGGCTCATCAACCCCAATTTGTGACAGCTAAAAAAGCCAAACGTGAAACGACTCAGCAGTCAAAAGTTATACCGGTTCGACGACCTGAAGCTGATAATGGAAATATTGCTAAAAAGCGTAATGCCGTAAAAGTCGTCAGCAATGGTTTTTGGGGGCAAATAACAAACAAGCTGTTCGCACCAAAGCCGGGCGTCAGTACCACAAAGCAAAAAGTAATGGTAGTAATGCTGCCTGTTCTTTTTATCTTATTATTAATTTTTGTGTTCAGTGGTGGAGTTTTTGGCACGAGCGAGAATAAGGCAGAGGCGGGTGATGAGAAGAGTGTGTCCAGCATTGCTTCTGCTGATTTGAATGCTCAAATCGACTGGAAAATTCCCGAAACATACCCGGAAACGAACCGCGACCCGATGAAATTAGGCCCTGTAGAAAGAGTACCTGATCAGAACGAATCCGGAGGATTAATAGAACTAACCGTAAAAAGCATTCTCTATAGTGAAGATAACCCCTCGGTGGTTATTGGCAACAGCATCTTTCACGAAGGTGAAAAGGTTCGGGGTGTGAGCATTATAAAAATAAATAAAGATAATGTTGAATTCGTAATGAATGGGAGAATATGGTCCCAGGAGGTTCAGCGATAAAAGATATCCCTGTAAGTCGGGACATGAGAAGAATTATTTCAAAAGTTTTTTTCGGAAAGGTGATGTTATGAGAAACTTTATTATAACAAACAGTAAATTAAGGTTTTTAACGGTCATTGCGATTATTTGTCTTAGCCGAGCAGTCGCTGTGGCACAGGCCGACAATGAGGATAAGGACCAGCAAAAAGGTTTGACGGCTATTGAGCAGCGGATGCAAAAAAAAATAAGTATCGATGTTAAAGACCATGCGATAGTTACGGTAATACGGCAACTGGTTGAGCAGGCGGACCTGAATTATATCAAAAGCCCCAATGTTGCTGGCAATGTGACCGTTACGTTTAAGGATGTACCCCTCGATGAGGCCCTCAGAAATATTCTTGCGGTTCATGACTGCCTCTACGTACCTACTGATAATGTAATAAGAATAATAACCTCTGCGGAAATGGTCGCGAAAGCCGAACCAATTCTGACTAAAACT
>CAZWME010000236.1:0-7070 GCA_964634515.1 uncultured Pirellulales bacterium
AAATTAAAATCACTCGGCTTCAAATATGTAACCGTTGACCTGCAGGGCTTCCGCTCAGGTTCGCTCAATGAGTTACTTACAAATGACCAAAAACAAAGCAATATTTAAACGCGAGAAATCGGACCGATGAGTTTATAATGAAAGTTCTGAAGATAAACGGTATTGAAAAGCAATTTCCCGATGGAATACCCAAAACACTGATTGAATTGTTGAAGCAGTTGGATATTCATCAGGCAACTGTGGTAGCTGAAATTAATGACAAAATTATTGCCAGAGAAGACTTTTCACAAACACAGCTATCAAGCGGCCAAAAAATCGAATTAGTTCGGTTCGTAGGAGGGGGCTGATTATATGGATAAATTAATTATTGCAGGAAGAGAATTTAATTCCAGGCTGCTTATTGGAACGGGCAAGTTTGCATCTTGTGAGCTTATGGCCGAAGCCATTGAAAAGTCGTCTGCGGAAATTGTCACCGTCGCGCTTCGCAGAGTCGATATAGAAAACGAAAATGACGACATCCTCTCCAGCATAGACCGGAACCGCTATCTGCTTCTTCCGAATACTTCCGGTGCACGCAGTGCCGACGAGGCCGTGCGTTTAGCGAAGCTGGCACGTGCGGCAACCGGCATTAATTGGCTGAAACTGGAAGTTACGCCGGACCCGTATTATTTGCTTCCCGACCCGGTAGAGACATTAATGGCCGCTGATATCCTGGTGAAAGATGATTTTGTCGTTCTGCCGTATATCAACGCAGACCCGATTTTGGCGAAGAAACTCGAAGATATTGGTACGGCAACGGTGATGCCCCTTGCGAGCCCTATTGGTTCGAACCAGGGTCTCAAAACCCGAGCCGCCCTTGAAATTATAATCGAGCAGGCCAACGTCCCAGTAGTGGTTGATGCGGGCTTGGGTCTGCCGTCCCATGCCGCGGATGCAATGGAAATCGGCGCCGATGCGGTTTTGGTCAATACGGCAATTGCAACAGCGGCGGACCCGCCTGAAATGGCTGCCGCCTTTAAGCTGGCGGTTGAAGCCGGGCGCATGGCTTATGAATCCGGAATGCCTTCTGCCGGCAAGAGAGCAAGTGCTTCGAGCCCGCTGACGGGTTTCCTCAGAGAAAAATAGAAATGGCACGCTCAGTAAAATATAATGCAGATATAAAAATAATCCTTGCAGAAAAAGGCCTCGACCGAAACGGTAAGCGTTGGCAGCAGCAGTTAGAACGAATCAGCAACAATGACGTTGAAAGAGCTTTGTCCGGGCCCACCGGTACTTATAGTTTTGACAGGCTTCTGGCCCTTATTTCGCCGGCTGCTGAAAATTATCTTGAGCAAATGGCTCAATCGGCCCATCAGCTCACTATCCGAAGATTCGGGCCGACAATCAGACTGTATGCCCCTTTGTATTTATCCAATTACTGTACGAACAGTTGCTATTACTGTGGCTTCAATAAGGAAAACAAATTCGAGCGGACGAGATTGACAATAGACCAGGCATTGGAAGAGGCAAATATTATTGCCTCCGAGGGCTTCAGAGACATACTGCTTGTCAGCAGCGAAGACAGGCAATATATCAGCGTTGATTACCTCGTCGAGCTTGCGGGAAAACTAAGGGGGAAATTCGCCTCAATATCAATAGAAATTTATCAGTTGAGCAGCAGCGAATATGCCCGGCTCTTTAAGGCGGGTATCGAAGGTGTAACACTCTATCAGGAAACATACGACCGCGAAGCCTACAAATACTATCACCCCTCAGGCCCAAAATCCGACTACGATAACAGGCTTGAAACTCCTGAGAATATTGCCGCTGCGTCAATGCGCGAGGTTGGCTTAGGTGTTCTTTTAGGACTCACCGACTGGCGAATAGAGACCCTTGCTCTTGCCGAACACGCTCATTATTTAATCAAGCGATACTGGCAATCTCACATTTCGTTTTCTTTTCCGAGGCTTCGGCCCGCCCTGAAAGTCGGAAGCTCACAATTCAGGTATTTACTTAGCGATAAAAATCTTGTGCAAATGATAACAGCGCTGCGACTATGTTTTGCCGATGCGGGGCTGGTGCTCTCAACTCGTGAAGGAGCAAGACTGCGAGACCATTTGGTCAAACTTGGAATAACAAAATTAAGCGCCGGCAGCAAGACCAATCCCGGCGGGTATTCAGGACACAATAAAGCAATTGAGCAATTTGAAATCGACGATAATCGCAGTCCCGCTCAGGTGGCCGCTATGATAAAACAGCAGGGTTTTGAACCCGTCTGGAAAGACTGGGATGTTGCTTTTATCAAGTAAGAAACAAAACATGAAACGAGTAATATTGGCAGTAATTATTATCCCGGCCATTTTGTTTATCGGCTGTGACGACAAAGAAGATGGACAATCCTCCACAAAAGAACTGTTGTTATATTGTGGTGCCGGTATCCGACCGCCGGCTGATGAACTTATTGAGACTTTCGGACGCGAATATGGAATTAAGATTTCTCCGGATTATGCCGGCAGCGAGGTGCTCCTGTCAAAGATAAAGCTTATACGACAGGGCGAACCTGAAGTCTGTGCTATCGGCAGAACATTAAAACAGATACTCGAAAAGAACAACATCACCTGGGAAGACATACAAAAATATCTGATATTCCAATCCCTTACCGTTAATGAGATGGGTATGCAGATACGGGCGCAAGCCCTCGATGCTGTTATCGTCTGGGACGCAATAGCACGATACTGCAGTGATTACGGAGATGAGATACCAGTTCCCGTTGAGAACAATGTAATTTCTACGGCCGATATCGGTGTCCTGAAATTCACCGAACATCAAGGGCTGGCGGAAAAGTTCGTGGATTTTGTTACTTCTTAAGCAGGCAAAGTAATTTTTAAGAAGTATCACTACAGTACCGAAAATCTTGAAAAAAAAGTGAATTTTAGGATGACCGTAGTTTATACTATGTAAAAATACATTGGAGATTAATTATGATTGGCCAGTTGTCAAATCCGTGGTGGCTTTTTATCGTGTTAGGTATTGGTGCAGGCCTCATAGGAGGTGCTCTGGGATTAGGCGGGGGAACTATAATTGTCCCCACACTCGTATTGATTTGTAGCTTTGGGCAGAAAAACGCTCAGGGAACGGCATTAGCAGTGATGGTCCCGATGGCACTGGTCGGGGCGCTGCGCTACTGGAGGAATCCGGCAATTGAGATTCATGCCTTGCCTGTCGGATTAATTATATGTGGTGCTCTGGTCGGAGTCTTAGTTGGGACAGAATTGGCCTCTCGCCTGCCGGCCCACATATTGAAAAAAGTATTTGCGGCTGTTCTGATGATTGTAGCTATAAAAATGTTTATGACTTCGCCAAAATCGATGCAGGACAGTCTTGATAACAATTTGACAGAACAAAAAACACTAAGTTCACCCGAACATGGAGAGACAAACAATAAGACGGAAATCTGAAAATGTCTGTTACTGCGCCAACGACTATATTGCTGTTGTCGAAACGGTGGCAGCTAATGAAATCGGTGCTGCATTCGCACAGGCGATGGAATACAAAAAAGAAAAGTATAAAGTACATTGGTTCTCAGCAGTTCTTGTTCTGGTAATCACTGTCTGTACAAATTGGTGTCCGGCGTCTCAGGACGCTTATTATGCGGGACGAAGATTTACGTCTGAAAGGACAGCTTATAGAGACCTGGTTACCGGATATGAAATTTCCATGCTTACCACATCGCCGGCCAAAGATAATAAAATCTATCAGACCCATCCCAATTGGACAGCGGACGGCCGACACATTGTCTTTACGTCCGACCGGACCGGAACAAGCCAATATTTTGCCCTTTCAGTAGATAACGGTGTAATCACGCAACTCACAAACGACAAGGGCCCCGGCAATGCGTTTGTTCACCGAAACAAGAACAGCATGTTTTATATGTCGAATCGCACAATATGGGATCTTGATATTAATGCAATTTGTGCCTTGAAGGAGAACAAACAAAACAGCCAGTTCAGGCGCAAAATAGCTGACCTTCCTGACAAAATCACAGTCAGCGGAACACTTTCTCTCGATAGTAATGGAAAAGACATCTATATCGGTGTTCAATACGGTGAAGGCTCATGGGGATTACTTGCTCTTAATGCCAACACCGGACAATTCAGAAAGATAATTGATGTGGGCTTTAGAGTCGGGCATTGCCAGGCTCATCCTTCAATACCGGGCCTGATTATGTATTGCTGGGAAACAGGTGGAGATTCGCAGCAGAGGATGTGGCTCGTCCGGGCGGACGGCTCAGACAATGGGCCTTTCTATAAGGAGACTTATGATGAATGGGTAACGCATGAAGTATGGTGGGGCCCTGACAAAACACTCTTTACTATCTGGCCCAAAGATGAGCGGATGTTAAAGAAACCTCATGGCATTGCTTATATTACCTTGCAGAATAGATCGCTCAATATCCTGAGTCAAAAAAAGTACTGGCACGTTGGCGGCAGTCCCGACGGCAAATGGGCCGCAGGCGATAATTTTAACGGTGAAATTTATTTGATAAGCGCCGATACCGGCAAGGCAAAATTGCTGACGCAGGGGCATCGCCCGCGCGGCGCCACGGTACACCCGCACCCGTCCTTTTCCCCGGACGGCTCATCAATACTCTTCTGTTCGGAAAAAAACGGAAACTGGGATTTGTTCTTGGTAAAGTCGAAGCAGTGAGTATCGTAATGACGATATACCGTCCTAAGTCGTAAAAGGCCCGCGAATATTCTACAATCTTTTTTCGATTTCGGCTATCACTACCGGCTCACATTTGCCTGTTGTGTCCCACGCTTCGTACAAACACTTACCACAACTTCCTATCGTATATATTCACCTCCGGGCAAGGTACATATAGACAGAACCAAATGAAATATTTATAATCCATTGATATTTTTTTGCAGCCGCAAAAGCAGAAACCATAATGAAGTAGCTCGGCAAGAGTAAAGGAAAGTAAATTAGGAGATTCAATGTCGGTTAAGCTCCGCCACCAGGATAAGCAGATGCTCAATGGTCACAAAGGCCCCGCGGCACAAATGGCCATGCGCATTATGGTAAGAATGGCTGATGTAGTTGATGCGCCGGAAATGATGGATGTCAGCCAGGCCCACATCGATGGCTGCGGCCTGCTCAGTGACACAGGTTTGGAATTTGCCGAGACCCTGGCGGCAAAAGGGGCAAAAGTATCCATCCCTACGACGCTGAATATGGGACCGCTCGATCTTCAGAACTGGAAACAATTTGGAATTAGCGAGGATTTTGCCGCCAAAGCTATCAGGCAGGCAAAGGCCTATACGGATATGGGGTGTATCCCCACCTGGACCTGCGCCCCTTATCAAAGTTATCTAACGCCAGGGTTCGGCCGGCAAATTGCCTGGGGCGAATCCAACGCAATCTGCTATGCCAATTCGGTCCTCGGGGCCAGAACCAACAGGTACGGAGATTTTATTGATATCTGTGCGGCCATAACCGGCAGGGTCCCTAAGTGCGGCCTGCATCTAAAACAAAACCGCAAGGGACAAATCCTCCTGCGGCTCGTGGACATCAATCCCGCCGTCATGCAAAGCAATGCTTTTTTCGCAATATTGGGATATCTGGCAGGCTCCCTAAGTGATGATAAAATCCCGGTCATCCAAGGCCTTCCCATTAAAGCTTCAGGCGACCAACTGAAAGCTTTTTGCGCCGCCGCGGCTTCTTCAGGGGCCCTGGCCCTTTTTCACGCCATCGGAATTACCCCGGAAGCTAATACGTTGGAAGAAGCATTCCAGGGCGAGCAGCCGTAGCGAACGATTGACATTCATCTTTCCGATTTGCAGAAAGCCGCCTCTGAATTGTCCACAGCTCAGGAAGGTATCAATCTCGATTTGGTCATATTGGGCTGTCCGCATTTTTCCTTCGACGAGTTTCGCCAACTGGCTGAGCTGATACAAACCCAAACCGAAAGAGGCCAAACGCTCCATCCGAACGTCAGGTTTATTGTTATTTCCTCCCAGACATCTTACTCCCTGTTGCAAAGAAGCGAATTTATTGATACCCTCACTGACTTCGGAGTGGAAATCACCCTGGATACCTGCATGTTTCATACCCCGATGCTCTCTAAGGACACTAAGGTAATTATGACTAATTCCGGCAAGTGCGCATACTACGCCCCGGGAGAATTGTCGGTACAGGTAGCATTTGGGAGCATGGCTGAGTGTGTTGATTCCGCTGTTAATGGGCATGTATGTCAAAAGGAGTCACTGTGGAAAAAATCCTGACCGGAAAACCGATAGTCGCAGGCTCTGCCCAGGGAGCTGCTCTGGTCTCCAAAGAGCCGATAAGTTTCTGGGGAGGCGTGTGCCCGCGCACAGGCGAAATAATAGACCGCCGTCATGAGCTTTCAGGAGCGATAGTTGCTGGCCGCGTGTTCGTCTTCCCACAGGGCAGAGGTTCAAGCACATCCAGCGCTACACTAATGGAAAGTATCGCCGCCAGTGTCGCCCCCGCAGCTATAATTAACCTTAAGGTCGAACCGATTTTAGCACTCGGCTCTATAGTCTCGGACGAACTATACCATCAGGCCGTACCTATCGTGGTACTAAAAGAAAAAGACTTTTTCTCCATCAAAGAAAACGACCATCTTACTATCAAACCCGACGGTACAGTAAAAATCAGCAAAAAATACCTCCCGTAGGGCATTCCCCGCGTCCTTGCCCTGACTACCCTCCTGTTTTCTGCCTCTGTCATTTCGACCGAACAACGTGAGTGGAGAAATCTGGCACACGAAATTACATTTCTACACGTCTAAAAAAGCAAGCCGACGAATCTGAAATCCCCCTCAATCCCAATATTCAATATTAAATCTTACCGCATTTCTACCTGCGGTTCGCACCAGTTTAAATCACTCCATCACTTCGTGCCTGCGTGATTGTATGATGCTCATGCTGGCCTCCGGTAGAAATGCTAAATCCCCCTCATCTACTCATATACTCATGTACTCATACACCTCGAAAAATCGAAGAATTTTCGACAAAAAACGCTCACTCTCAAAAACAAAAATAAAATATTTCCAAAATTTTTATCTC
>CAZWME010000237.1:0-7067 GCA_964634515.1 uncultured Pirellulales bacterium
TCTTCAATACCGACTCTGGCGAGCACGTATCGCAGTCTTGCTTTATGCTTGTTTGCCCTGTCACCGTATTTGTCGAACAATCTCTTGACGGCTTCTGCAACCTCGAAAATCTCTTCGGCCTTGATGAAATCTTCAATCTTCGCCGCAACTGCAGGATTCGAGCCAAGACCCCCTGCTGCGTAAACAGAAAAACCTTTTACTCCGTTTTTTATGTGGGCGAAAAAACCAAGGTCTGCTACAGAGACAAACGCACAATCTTTTGAACAGCCTGAAAAAACTATTTTATATTTTCTCGGCAAATTAAAAGAGCTTCTGTCCTGAAGGAGATATTCCGCGGCGGCAATCGCATAAGGAGCCACATCAAATTCTTCTTCCGGACAGACTCCCGCTTCCGGACAAGCTGTAACGTTACGTACGGTATTACCTCCTCCGCCGCGTGGCGAAAGTCCGGCTTCAAGCAAACCTTCCAATACGTCAGGTGTATCTTCGATATTAACCTCGTGAATCTGAATATCCTGCCTGGTTGTAACGTGGACAATTCCATCGCCACAGGTTTTACTCAACTGAGCAATTCGTTCCAATTGGTGCGGCAAAACCAGCCCAGCTCCGATACGTATTCGAACCATGAATTTACCTGCCGTTCTTTGCTCATAGATTCCCATCGGTACTCGATAGGCTCTAAAGGCAACAGGTGACGTTTGGCCGTCAATAAACTTTTTGAGCCGGCCGCGATAGTCAAGAGTATCTTCTTTGACGCTTTGTGGAATATGCAAAATTGGCTCTTCGGTATTACTCATTCTATCTTTCCAATATCCTTATAGGAACCTCAGTTACATTATTTCCTGCTATATGAAACCCTTTGACCACAAAACCGTTATTGTTCTCCTTTGGAGTCCTTACGGACTGCAGTGAAACAATTATATAAATCACATTCGGCGCAAGCGCCAGCCTGATATCCTCAGCCGAAGGCCTGGCCGGCGTTTCAGGATGGCTGTGATATATCGCCAACATCTCAAGTCCGGCCGAGCGAATATCTTTAGCAGTCGCAAACTGCTCCTTCGGATCCATCATAAAGTGGGTGCTGCTGTTATCAGTATTTGTCATTTCATAGAGCTTCTCAACTTTACCATTGCTGCCCGCCAGAATTCCACATGCCTCGATTGGCGCCATCGCCTCAGCTTGAGCGACCATCCGTTGGAATATTGTAGTTGGAATCTCTAATTTGTTCATGGGGAGTTCTTCAGGTCACATATGACCTGTTCTTCGTCCTTCAGTTCTGTTATTTGTGGTTTTTCGCCACACAGTGGGCAGTTGGGGTTACGTTTTAATTTGACGGCACGAAAGTTCATTTCAAGCGCATCATATGTCAACAATGTTCCAGTCAGCAGCTTACCGAGTCCCAATAAATATTTTATTGCCTCGGTTGCCTGCAAGGAACCAATGACTCCGGCCAGAACACCAAGCACGCCGGCCTGCGAACACGATGGCACTGCATTGGCAGGGGGCGGAGCATTAAAGATACAACGATAGCATGTGGTTTCCCCGGGCAATATAGTTATCAACTGGCCGTGGAACCGTAGAATCCCTGCATGAGAAAATGGTATCTTCTCGAAATAACACGCATCGTTGATAAGAAATTTGGCGCCGAAATTGTCCGTGCAATCAATCACAAAATCGTATTTACGGATAATATCTGATATATTTTTTGCCTCCACTTTAGTCTGATAGGTCTGGACGGTGATATCCGGATTTATTGCCCGCATCTTATTTTCAGCGGATTTGGTCTTTTCGACGCCTACATCATTTGTATGATGGATTATCTGGCGCTGCAGGTTTGTCAAATCAACCTTATCGGAATCGACTATTCCAATTATTCCGACTCCGGCGGCGGCAAGGTATAAACCGGCCGGGGACCCAAGACCGCCCGCACCTATAATCAACACTTTGGAGCTTAGCAGTTTTTCCTGACCTGCTCCGCCGACCTGCTCTAAGATTATGTGTCGGCTGTATCTTTCTATTTGTTTTTCTGTTAGAGACACTTTCCGCCTCCCATAAAATATAAAAATTCGACTTTATCCTCGTCTTTTAGTACTGTCCGGTCAAACTTAGTTCTTTTTAGAATCTGCCCGTTAACTTCGACCGAAACCATATCCGGCATCTGTACATTCTCCTGAGTCAGAAGTTGATTCACAGTCAAATCGTCTGCAATATTAGTCTCTTTCCCATTTATAACAAGATTCATTTTGTTTCCTTGAAAGCCATTTCTATTGCCTGCTGAAAATCAGCCTTTATATCTTCAAAATCCTCGATACCGACCGAAACACGGACCATATCTTCGGTCACGCCCATTTTATTCTGCCCGGCAGTGCTAAACTCATGAAATATTGTAGAAGAAGGATGCAATACCAATGTTTTTGCATCACCAAGATTTGCAAGGTTCTTTGCCAGCTTAAGCGAATCTATAAAACCAAATGCCCGCTGCTTATCACCAAGACCAAACGTGAGCAATCCACCGCCATGGCCGGCAAACAGCTTTGTAACTCTTCCACTAAACCTGCTGTCTGTCAATCCCGGATAATTCACCCAGGAAACTTTCGGATTGGCCTGTAAAAATTGGGCTAACTGCTTTGCATTTTCATCGTGCTTGATTATTCTTACCGGCAGAGTCTCCAAGCCCTGCAGCATAAGAAAAGAATTCATCGGAGCAGGACAGCCGCCAAGGTCACGATAAACAAGGTCTCGCAAATTCACAAGGAAAGCCAATTGGCCTACTCTTTCAGATAAAACTTTTATATCGTCAAACGCCCCTTTTCTCCAGTTATAGTTTCCCGTATCGATTATAGCCCCGCCAATCGCCGTGCCGTGGCCGTTAATAAACTTTGATGTTGAGTGAACAACAATATCAGCACCGAAGTCCACAGGCCTGATGATAAAAGGTGTAGTAATGGTATTATCGACAACCAAAGGTAAATTGGCCTTATGGGCAATATCTGCTATCGCCGGTATATCTGGCACGTCCATTCGAGGATTACCAATAGTCTCGATGAAAAACAGTTTTGTCTTTTCGTTGACGGCTTTTGCGAATTTATTTGTGTCCGCGGCATCAACAAAGCAGGTCTTTACTCCAAACCGCCCTAATGTATTTTCAAACAAAGACACCGTCCCGCCGAATATGCCGGTCGCGGCTATTATTTCGTCGCCGGCCCTTGTTAAACTCATCACAACCGACGCTATAGCCGCCATGCCGCTAGAAGTGGCGATGCAGCCTATACCGTCTTCAAGCAGTGTCAGTCTGGCCTCAAGAGCGGTAGTGGTTGGATTCGCAATCCGTGTATAGATATAGCCCGGAGCTTTGCCTTGAAAAACATCGGCAAGTTCCTGGGCGGTTTTATATGCGTAAGAAACGGTCTGGCAAATCGGCACAGCCGTAGCACCGCTGATACTATCAACGGTAAAACCACCATGAATTGACAAAGTGTCTTGTTTCATTTTTCAGCTTTACCTTTTTACTATATCTGGTAATCAAGCAAAGGCTTCGTGTGGATGCCGCACTCACCGCCGCACTTGCTTGTTCCAATCCAGCGGCCTGCCCGCTCGTCAACACCTTGTGCGATTTTCGTGCACGGTGCACAACCAAGAGACCTATAGCCTTTATTGTAAAGAGGATTAACGGGCACATTATTCAGGGCCAGATACTGCCATATTTCACGCTCATACCAGATAAGAATGGGATTGAGCTTAATCAGGCCTTTGTCCAGCTCTTCTACTTCTTTGTAATTCGTGCGCGTCCGTCCTTCAGTGCAGCGAAGCCCTGTGACCCAGCACTCAACGTTCATTTCCTGCACAGCTTGTCGCACGGGTTGTACCTTCAGGATTTCGCAACATCTGTCAGGATCGGTCTCGTAAAGCTTATCCGGAATTTTTTCATCGTTGCTGTAAACCTTCAGTTCCGGATATCGGGCAACTTCTTCTAACATAAACTGCTTCGTTTCCTTTGGTTTGAACCTTGTTGTAACTATGAAGCCTCGAATCTTCGGACTTACGCGTTTTGCAAGATGCCATACGGCACTGGAGTCTTTGCCAAGGCTGTTCGCAACTACCAGGTTGTCGCCAAATTCCTTGTAAGCTTTATCTATTAACTCCAGCGAGCGATCTACTTTCTCTGCAAAATTGAGCTTCTCAACAAGCTCTAAAACATTTTCTGTAACTTCCTGGATTAACATAACCTTATGTTTCCTTATAACTTAAGATTAAACTTGCTTATATTTGATATTCTGGTGGCTTCGTTCTGCCAAAATTCAGTCGGTTCCATAATCTTTCATGGAAATAAAAAACACCAATCTTGACCATCGTATCTAACATTCCCATTTTGGCTGAAAAACCAATATTGCCGGTCAGAATCCAGGCAACTCCAAAGGTCACGATAGTGCCACCCGCTCGCCAGGTTATTGCTTTAACGATACTTCTGTAATGAGATTCCACGTTATATTTCTCCATATTCATAGAGTTCCTATGGTGTTACTGGGATATAAAATGAAAAAAATCCTATTTTCTTGTCTTAAATGTTGTAATTTGGGACACATTTCTCTCTTTTAGCCTTTTCAAAGTCTATCAAGTCATCAAATGTCTTGTTTCCACAAACCTCAGATACCGCGTTATTTACCTCCCGCCAAAGCTCCTTAAAGGCTTCTTTTCCAAATAATGAGACGTCTCCGTTATCTTTCAAAGCTTCTGGAGCAACTGAAATTTCGCCCTGGATGTATTCAATTACTTCTCTGACCGTAAGGGTTTTGGGATCTCTTGCCAGTAAATAGCCGCCTTCATTGCCTCGTTTTGACTCAACAAAACCGCCATGTTTGAGTTCATTTAGAATAATCTCCGTAAATCTTTGAGATATTCGTTGGGAACCTGCTATATCATTGGTTTTCACCGCTTGGCCGTTATTACGCCATGCAAGTTCCAGTATTGCTTTTAAGGCATATTGACATTTCTTAGATATTTTCATATAAATCATTCCTCAGTAATACTATCGGAATACTATGCTATCGGGATAAATGTTCACTGTCAACAGTTTTTTATAAAAAATCTTTATCAATATTGAGAAAGCTGAAAAAACCGCTGATTTTCGTCAATTTTTTAACAACATCGGTTGACAAACGTTCGTAATATGCTACTAATACAGTAGGAAATTATAAGGAAAATAACTATGAAACTTTCTACTCGAACCAGATATGGAATACGGGCAATACTGGAATTGGCAGAAAATTACGGCAACGGGCCTTTGCAGTTGAGAGTTATTGCACGTGACCAGGTAGTATCTGTAAAATATCTGGAACAATTAATGGCAATGCTCAAAGCAGCAGGGATTGTCAGGAGCGTCAGAGGCTCCAAAGGAGGTTACATCCTCGCTAAACCACCCGGCCAGGTAAAAATGAGTGAGTGTTTTCAATGCCTGGAAGGATCCGTAATTACCACCGAGTGTGTTGAAGACGAAAGTTATTGCGAAAGAACAAATGATTGTATAGCAAGACAGGTATGGACAGAAGTGCAAAAAGCTGTTATGGGAGTTTTGCAATCAATGACATTACAAAATCTCGTTGACAGAGCAAAACAAAGTAAAGCGATAAATTATCATATATAAGGCTTGAAAATGAAAAAGAACAAATTAACCTCACGGAGAATGGAAAAACTGGTCAGTGAAATTGCCCAAACGTATAAGGGCGACACCGGTATAAATTTTATTGACGTCTCGAATCTGCCAATCCGACGAAAGATTCTGGAAATCCTTGAGTTGCTGACTGAGGTTCTTTTCCCAGGCTATACGGGAACAAGGACCGTCACGAAATCAAACATCAGTTTCATCATTGGTGATATTCTGTGTCAAGTCTATACCGAGCTTTCAGAACAGATAGAACGAGCTTTTAAATACCAATGCAGAATTAAGAAGTGTGACGGCTGTGACTGCCGGGCCATGGCCCAGAAGGCTACACAACATTTGTTGACTCAACTGCCGAGAATCAGAGAGCTCTTAAAAGGTGACGTCAGTGCCGCCTTTGGGGGAGACCCGGCGGCAAAATCTTTCGAAGAGATTGTGATAAGTTATCCCTGCATCATGGCGATTGCAACGTATCGCATCGCTCACGAGCTCTATCTCAAACAAGTGCCGTTAATTCCACGGATAATGACTGAGTGTGCCCATTCCAAAACGGGCATTGACATACATCCCGGAGCCAAGATAGGCAAAAACTTCTTTGTTGACCATGGCACGGGCGTTGTGGTCGGCGAAACATCGGTTATTGGTGACAATGTCAGGTTCTATCAGGGTGTTTCGTTAATCGCTATCAGTATTCCCAAAAAAGCCCAGAGCATAAAAAGTGCGAAGCGCCACCCCACCATCGAAGATGATGTTACTATATACGCCGAAGCGACCATACTTGGAAATGTTACTATCGGCAAAGGCTCTGTAATAGGAGGAAACGTTTGGATTAGAAACTCCGTTCCTCCCGGTACGACGGTATCGATTGCGAAATTCGATTCGATGTACAAGCACCGTAAACATAACAAGCGTAAAAAGAATAAATAATAATAACAGCACAGGAGCCGGCGGTTGAAAAAGTTGGTTGAGAATATTGAAAGATTAAAGCAGCAGCATAATGCTGTTATACTTGCGCACAATTATCAGCCTGGTGAGATACAGGACATCGCTGATTTCACCGGCGATTCTTTGGGATTGAGCATAAAGGCGGCCCAGACGCAAGCTGAGGTAATCGTATTCTGTGGTGTTCAGTTCATGGCCGAAACCGCTTCTATTCTTTCGCCCGAAAAGACCGTGCTCCTGCCTGATAAATCAGCCGGCTGTCCGATGGCCGATATGATAACTGCAGAACAATTACGCAAGCTCAAGCAGGAACACCCCGATGCGCTTGTGGTTTGCTATGTGAATAGTACCGCTAAGGTCAAGGCAGAGAGTAATTACTGCTGCACCAGTGCCAATGCCGTCGAGCTGGTAAGCTCATTACCGAAGGATAGACAAATTCTCTTTGTGCCGGACCAGCATCTTGGTCGGT
>CAZWME010000238.1:0-7060 GCA_964634515.1 uncultured Pirellulales bacterium
GGAAAATTCACAAAGATACTCGGCGAAGAAATGTCCTTATACTCCAGCTCCGCCTCGGCCAGGGCCGTCTCGCATCCAATCGACCAGTGAATCGGTTTCAATTGCTTATAAACAAGTCCCTTCTCTACCAGCATAGCGAACACTTCCAGAATCCCGGCTTCGTATATCGGCTTAAAAGTAAGATAAGGATTCTCGAAATCACCGAATATCCCCAATTGCTGAAACTGCTTGCTCTGCAATTTGACGTACTTTCGGGCATATTTGAAGCAGTCCGTGCGAATATCCAATTTGCTTTTTTCACGCACCTTCTCGCCGAGTTCCGTTACAACTTTCGACTCGATGGGCAGGCCGTGACAGTCCCAGCCCGGTTTATAAGGCGCATCAAAGCCGGACATGGTCTTATACTTGACAACAAGGTCTTTAAGCACCTTGTTAATAACGTGTCCCATATGAATATCGCCGTTGGCATAAGGCGGCCCATCGTGAAGAATATACAAAGGAGCACCTTTGCGGGCCTCTCGGATTTTGCTGTAAATATCCTCTTTCGCCCATTTCTTACGCAACTGAGGCTCGCGCTGAATCAGGTTCGCCTTCATCGAAAAGCCCGTCTTCGGTAAATTCAACGTATCCCGATAACCTTTACTTTTCTTATCTTTATCCGACATCAACAAATCCTTAAAATAATCATAAACCCGATATATTAAACCTTCAACGACCCTTGTCAAGCATGCAGCCTGTTTTAGATTTAGAGGTTCCCTTATTTATGCGCAACCACAACAAGCCTTTTTGCCGTCTGGTCATACGCCGAACCGCTCAAATCACCGTAGATTTTCACCTGTCCGAATCCACAGCTTTTAAGCAGCTCACTAAGCTGGGCGGCCGAATAAAGTCTTAGAGAAAATCGATACTCATCCAGCTCGCCGTTTTTGATTTTAATCCAGCGGCTTTCTACCGAACTACAGTCTTCGCTAAGCTTTGATTCTTCCAAAACTATTGTGCCGTCCTCTTCGAACCACCTCTTTTCCTGAAATATTCGCGCCAGCACTTCTTTTCCCATAATATCTATTAGAAATTTACCGTCTTTTTTAAGTGACTTATATACGTTTTCCAGTACCCGCTTATCGTCCGTCGCCTCTTCGAAAAATCCAAACGACGTAAAAACGTTTATCACCGCATCGAAGGCATTCGGCTCACAAAAGCTTTTCATATCTTCCTGCACGAACCGAATATTTAGCCCATTCTCTTTTGCCTTCTTCTTCGCTTGTTCGATATACAAACCGATCCTGTCCACGCCGGTAACGCAGTATCCTAAGCGGCCGAGTTCCAGGCTGTGCCTTCCCGGACCGCAGCATAAATCGCAAATACTCACGCCCGTCTGTAATTTCAGCAGCAAAACTATCTGCCCAGCCTCCTGCCCGGCCGACAGCATACGTTCGCTGTTGAATAGTAACGGCGCAAATGTCTTCCAGAATCCATCCTGCTCATACCACGATTGTTCTGTTGCTTGTTCCATAATCGAACCTTTCAAACAAAGCTTGATAAGTCGACAAAAAAAGCCTTCCGGAGTTGGCTGCTCCGGAAGGCTGTAAACACCTGTTAAGTTAGCTTTCTCAGGGCAGCTTGAGCTTCTCCGCAATAATTATCATAATCACAACGTTTAGGTTTCTATTCATAATATCCATACCCTGATAAATTGGTTAATCAATTAATAACACTAATTATCACAATAATCGGCCATTGTCAAGCACAAGTTTAAAGAAAACTTGTGCCCTTGTACCCGACTTTTTTACAATTTAATAAAGCACTGGCAGTAATCACACGATACTCGGAACAAAGTGGCTCTCATAGAACGAGGGCAGCCCTTTCAATACGTCTTTCAGTTGCTCTGCCGTCACCGTCTCGGCATCATACTCGACGGTCACCCCTCCACCATCGGTATAATATTTTCCGACACCCTTCATACCAGCCAATGACGACCCTATCTCCTGCACGCACTTAGCACATTCAAAACCACATTCCGGAACCACACCAGTACAATCTATTTGAAACACCGATCGACTGATCATTTCCATTCCCTCTCATATATAGTCACAAATGCTCACAAAATTACTTAACGGCAGCAACATATCCGTCCTTGCTTTCCCCCCTTTGAATTGTTAGAGGTTCCCATAATTTATATGATCTGGATATCAGGCAGATTATTCCATAATTGGTCTTTGATTTCATACCTTCTCAAACACTCGACAATCATATCAAGTGGCTCAGGCCATATCTCGGCTAAATCCGCCTCCCCTTCGTTTTGTATTGTAAATGCCAACTGCTCTTGCGGCGGCGTAAACTGAGCATTGACACCTTCCTTGTTCCCCCTCGCATCAATCCTGTACCAGCCATATTCCTCAAGATAAACAGCATTCAGACCATGCAGACAAAAAGACAAGCCATCATCCCGGCTTAATCTCTGATAACAAAAACCTGCCGGGATCGAATTGACCCGTAGCAACGCCGCTAATAGATGACTCTTGGCATAGCAAATACCAGAACCTGCTTTGAGCACCTCGCTCGCTGAGCATGCTACTGTTTGAATATCGTAATCACCGATATGTTTGATTTCATCTCTGACCCATTCGAAGCACGCCCGCGCCACATCAGTAAGGTTTTCTTTACCGGCCGCCAGTTCTTTTGCTTTCGAGAGAACATCCGGATGCTGCCAATCGATTACTTCCGTCGATCTAAGATATTCCTCAAGCACCGGCTCACCTGACAGTACCGGCGTGACTTCTTCAATGGCTCCGCCTGCCCAGCTTTCGTATATTTGTGTTTCCTCGGGCCGATTCGCTCCGCATTGCCAGCATTCTGTAAATTGCCCCTCAACTTCCTCACCGCACTCGGGGCATTTCCAGTTTGCGCCGGTGTTTTCAGCTAATGTTCCATCCTTAAATCGCTCGGTAAGCTCAGTAGCTTCCTCATATCTGTTATCATCTATTATCCAGATAGTCGGAAGAGTTTCACTTGTCAGAGGCAACTGCCCGCGCGCTATCCATAGGGCCTCCCCCCGAATCTCACAAGAGATTCCATACTGCTCCAATATCCCCTTCATAAGATGTGCCTCAGTAGGATCGTCTGCTATATATACCTGCTTCATTTCGCCTGATTATAACCTCTTTTATATAGTTTCAACATAAAAACCTGCAAATTTCCCATTCTTATTTCCGCCTTCCACCATCCGTCATCTAAGGTTCTTTTTGATATATCCGAACATAATCCACCTCAAATCTCGCTGGAAACTTCGTCTTTGAAGGATCTCCACCGCTCGTACCCCCAATAGCAAGATTCAAAATGATATAGTGCGGCTGACGAAACGGATTCTTGCCCTCCTTGTCCTTATTAAATGTTTCCTTAAGGTCAATCGTATTCAGAAGTACCTCGTCAACATAAAGTTTGATACTGTCCTTGTTCCAGTCCATCCGCCATAAATGATACTTCCCGGACCAGCCCGGGTCCTTAAAATCCTTTATAGGCTTGCGTAAATCGTCCCACTTAGCCACCCATCGCTTCTCCGTCCCCCAGGCCGCATTCGCCAAAAGCATACCCCGGTAGTACTCCATAATATCAATCTCGCCGTTGCTCGGCCATCTCCCCTCGGTACCCAACGTCCAAAAAGCCGGCCACAGGCCACCCCAAGTGTCAATTCGCCCTCGCATCTCAAACCGCCCGTATTGCCACTTATGCAAACCCTTCGTCGTCAGACTTGCGGATGTGTATTCGGCATATTCTCTTTGCTCTCTCGCGTTCCTGCTCTCCGGCTTATAACGGGGATTGGCTTTACGTTCTCGCCGCCCCTCAATAACAAGCAGGCCATTTTCACACCTCGCATTCTCCGGCTGATACCACTGAAGCTCCCTGTTCCGCACGAATCCTCTCTCATAAGTCCATTTATTCGGATCGGGCCGCCCGTACTTATTAAACTCATCCGACCAGACCAGCTTATACCCCTCTGATTGTGAATCTAACTTCCGAAGGCCGCCGCCATAGGCACTCTCCTGCCCTGTAAATATCAAACTCACCATCGAAATTAAACAGCAAATTGAAAAATCATACCACTTATTCATATGTGTTTCTCCTTGCCATTTTATGCTTTCTATCATACCTCATCCGCCTTCTGTACTCCGGTTTACTCACTCATCGATGCAAGATAGCCCAATAACGGAAGTATCCAAATAAGAATAAAGGTAACTATACAGAATATCTTATGTCTTTTTGATAATGGAATTTTCTTCATCGCTATAAGTGCCATCGGGCAATACCAGCCAAGAACCGCGACAGCACCCATCAAGGTCTTAGTGATTATAGCCGGAAGCTCGGCGATGCTTTTCAAAGATACCGAAACATATGAGGCGGAAACCGGGGCAAAAACGAACCAGAAAAGCTGGGCGTACTCACCGGGGATAAGCCTCCTGTCCATAATTACCCACGTTACCCCTGCAATAAGGCTTGCTATGAACAACAGAATCAATTGTTTATGATAGTTACGCATCCCAACTACTCCTTATATCATTTCGATATAAAAGCCAAACTGTTACTAATTTGTCCAATGGATAGTTTTCATTATTTTTTCCCATTATCTCCCCAGAAAAGACGGAAGCGGCACCATTTATAATGGATCTCTTTTCCGGCCAGCGCAATGACAAATTTAATATTATTATATCTAAAGGTCTTGATTGTCGGACATTCTTTCATTGTATAGGAATCTCTGGATTCTCCAACACCCAATAGTTCGAAGCCGAGGGTATCTGTCAACGGAATTCGGACCGGGCACAACTCTGATTGGTCTAAGGCCTTTTCGTAAATTCCAGTGGACCAGCGTGGGTACCAGGCATATTGATTAATATATGTGGGTTCGTTTAATTTTTTACCAAAATTTGTACCAGGTTTCCGTCCATTTCGGCTTTCCCAGTGTATACCATTACTATCGACAACAAACCTGGCTACTATCGGGATATAAGCCTCAATTACAAGTTCGTTGTCCTTTTGGACAGAGGCATCGATGGCTTCAAACAACCGCTTTTCATTCATTCTTTGTCGCTCTGTCGTAACCATTGGTTTAAGATAGGCGGCGATATAATTATTTTCATATTTGACCGCAAATTGAAGAGGCGTGTTCCCACTCCATTCCTTTGTGCTGGTGATATCAGCACCCGCGGCCACAAGCACCTTGACTATGTCGATGTGGTTCCATCTGCAAGCGCGATGAAGAGCGGACGTGCTCCCTTGCTTTTCGTTGGGACCAATCCCGCGGTCAAGTAACATTTTGACGACTTCTCCGTGACCGGACCTCGCCGCACTCTGTAGCGCTGTGTGGCGAGTCCCGCCGAACATACCGTAAGCGTTCGGATCCGCGCCTTTGTCCAGAAGGAGCCTACAGCAATCCACATGTCCGCGCGAGGCCGCCATGATCAACGGCGAGTTCCACGAGGAAGGCCTCCGCAAATTCACATTACCCCCGTCTTCAATTAAAAGTTTCAGTACGTCAGCATGCCCGTTTTGCGCAGATAATTGCATCGCCCCGTATCCGTACATATTAGTACTATTGATTGTCCCGGGGCCTGCGACGTAACTCAACAACATCCGGACCGTACCGATATCACCCTGCTCTGCAGCTTTACGCAGAATTGGTCGCACGCCCACCCGGCCCAACAAAAGAAGAAAAATCACCACAAGCAGGCAAACGAAAAGCCAGCCTGATATCCGACGACACGAACAACGACGGCGAGAATTATCAATAGAATCTGTAGCCGAAACCTTCATTTTTTTCCTGTTAACATTGTTTATATCATTTCCGTTTAAGAATTCAAATATCGTCGTCATGTCGAGCGGCGTCGAGACATCTGGTCAACATCTTAAAAAAAAACAATTTAAATTCTAAATTCAATATCACCTCTCTCATATATTTAATCTACCAAACAACATGCTCCCTCGTCCACTATAAAAAAGAACGCAAACCAGGCCTAAAAAAATCAATAAAATACATCGATTCTTGCTTTATTAAGTACAAAATGAATAGATATGATAGTAGGGGAGGGTTGTGTCCTGCCTTTCCTTTTCTGACGGGCGTTCACACACGTTCCCCGCTCCATCCTGCGCAAAAGGGACGGCCGGCGATTCTTCGAAGTATCGAGCCTGGAAATTGTGCTGTTCTCAAGCTCGCAGCTCACAACATCTGGATCTGACAGAAATTCCTTCTACGTTGCAGTCTCAGTCTGTGACGATGTCACTCGTGCATTTGGCTCTGCCGGTGAACTTTCTTTCTTACATCCGGCACAAAAAAGACTGACTGTAATCAGACAGATTAATAGCCATTTGACATGTTTCATTTTGCATTCCTTTCTTGGGATTAAAAAATATGCAACGCCAATTTTCCCGTTAAATTTTCTTCCATATTCTTGATACCACTAACTACTCATGATATAGCTTCCGTATAATAATAACTTTTGACGCAGACAGTCTAATCTAAAACCGAATATCCAGGTTGTCTTCACTAACTTGCTTAATCTAAAGAATAATTACACTATCTATATTGAACTTTCAAGAAAAAAGCAATGTTTTTGCCTTTATCCCGAGCGAATGAGCCTGTCCTGCCTGTCCTGCCTGCCCCAATCCGGTCGAGGGGAGCGAAGCTGAAGGAAGCTTGTCGAAGGAATCTGGCATACGAAATTACATGTGTACACGTGTAAAAAGACAAGCCATCCAATTTGAAATCCACTCCCCAATAATCAACATCCACTTACATATATGACGGAAGTAACGTTATCGCTGAATACGATGGCAATAACAACCTCACACGTAAATACATCCACGGTGCGCGCGTTGATGAGATGGTCTGTATGATAGATGTCGCAGCCAGTAACGCTGTCTATTACTATCACTACGATGCTCTGGGCTTGCCATTATCGTTGTAGGGGCGGTTCGTGAACCGCCCAGGCGAATAATCAATAGTCAATAATCATTAGGGCGTGTTGCCCAAATGCTCAAAATAAAGCTTTCAAAAAGTCATTTTAAAATT
>CAZWME010000239.1:0-1695 GCA_964634515.1 uncultured Pirellulales bacterium
GATATTTCGACTTCGTGCGAATATGGCGACGTACACGCCGAAATAATAATACAATTCCTCCCTATAGCACCACCAATTCCGGCGCCAATCGATCCACCCCAACCACCAGAGTACCATGTAGCAGCAGCGCCAATAACCCCACCTATAACAGACCCTATAGTTTCGCCTTTGCCTTCGTGTTCTTCCTGATGTCTTTTATCATAGGCCATCTTGTTCTGTATGTCTTGCTGCCGTTTCTGTTCTTCCTGCCACGCTTTTTGAGCATCAATTCTTTCTTGCTCAAGCTCTAATCCTTTGATTTGGGTAAGCCTGTCTGAAGCACTTTTACTATACCCTTCTGCCACTCCTGAAACTTCCTGTTGCGAAATAGGACGACCTTGCAGTTGTGCTTTCTTTTTTAGACTCGATAGTGCGTCTGAGAAATTTAATGCCATATCATCACTCCATTATGGTTTTGACTGGTTCGTAATATAAGCCTAACCCCAACAGTTCCATTCCGTCATAAACAGTTGAAGTTACTGCGGTAAACTTAAAACTATGGTAAAGGCATGGGCCTAAAGTGCATTCTCTTGTCTGATATGGGCCATCTGCCATGTCTATATCTGTAGGAACAAACTGATCATTCGTACCGTGTGTGGTTTGTACCTGATTACAATAATGAATAATGTCAATATCTTCGCCTGCTCCAGTGGCTTTGTCCTTAAATAGTAATCTCAAGTAATCTATATTTGTGTGTTTAAATAAAGGCTGATCACTGTCCAGCATCATGTCTTTTGTATGAACATATTGAGTAATTGCCACGGCATCTTGACCACTATCCCATGTTTTACCATTTTCCAGTCGGTACATATAACCTTCGTTTGTTGCACCGTAGGTATAGGCTTTTCCTTCTGTAGTATGCACAGCGAAAATGGTCTGTAATGGATTTGCGCCGCTTCCGTTTTCACGGTATAGTTTTGTCCATTCCTTATTACTTAGCGAATATTCAAGTTCTACGTTGTGTGTGGTCTGGCCTGCCCCGGAAGATATAAGAAGGGTGTATGTATTCAGGTCTGGATTGTAATTCCCTACACTATCATCTAACCTATCAGCAGGAATACATCTTGAATCGTGTTGGTCAAAATAACAGGCTATATCTTTTGATATCAGATCAATAGTCGCTCCGTCCGTAGCATGAACGCCATAATCTGACTGAAAAATAACAACGTTACGCTTAGTACCGTCACTTGTTTCCGTTCCTCCACAAGTAACCATAGACAAAGGCGCAACGCATCCTGTATTGCCCTCCATGCGATATTTTTGCCACGTTTCCGGGCCGCTTCCAACAAGTCTATAAATTTCGTTTGCTTTGGCAACGATAAGTTGCTCAACACTTCCGGTGCGATATAGATTATAAAGCGGAGCGGCTGCAACTATCTTTGAATTATCACCAAAATAAAGATACCCTGAGTCTGACCCATTTAACGAATCTGGATTTTCATAGGCAGAATAAATGCATGTATTTTTCATCTCTGCTTTTTCAGTAAATAATAACAATCGATTACCGAAACACACCGGGAATTCATATCCCGGAACGTCATATGCGGCAGGAATACCGCTAACAAAATCTATTTTAGTTGATGCATCTAAAGTTCCAGACCATGAAACTTTATAATAATACAGGTATGGGCCATCAAACGTTTTTATCTTTTTGCC
>CAZWME010000239.1:1795-7058 GCA_964634515.1 uncultured Pirellulales bacterium
ATGAAACTTTATAATAATACAGGTATGGGCCATCAAACGTTTTTATCTTTTTGCCATATACAGGGTATTGGGTCGCTGTCCAAGATGATGACCCGTGCGGATTTATTTTCGGGTTTTTCGGTATTACATCCCATGAAAACTCTCCTGTTTGGTTACTTGTATATCCGGTACGAGAACCTATTGTGCCTATATATGATTTCCCAAATTTATTCTGCGGAAATTCTTCTTCCTTGCCAGGAGGATTCCACGACACCGCACCGGATTGAAATAAAGAGGCTCCACTAATAGCCGTCCCATCAACTACTGCCCCAACAGATACCCATCCCGTTCCGTCCCAATATTCAACATCAATTACGTTTGCGGTTGCGTTTGTATCAGGAGCCATCTTAATATTAATCCCTGCCATCTGCTGAACGAAACCAATGTAAACGCAATCAGTATTAACCAACCCACTTAGATCGGCAACAAAATCTGCTGAAGAATATTCTTTTGATGATTCAGAATTTACGTGAAGTGTGTATTCTACCGCACCAACAGCTAAGAATTTATAAAATGCGGAGCATGGAGAAGGATCAAGTCCCCATATGTTTCTTATCGGTTGAAGGGGAGCATCAACAGTGCAATAATATATTTGCGCTTCACCTGCACTTATTGCGAACTGATACCAGTATAGCTGTAACCCTTCATAAATTGTTGTTTTTGATGTGTCTACTGTTGAGCCAAAAGTAACCGTTCCTGTCTGAGCTAAAGTAACCCCACCGCTTGCCGTATTATCGGTTATAGTAAGGTCTTCCCATGAAGAACCGTTCCACTCTTTAGCTGTCATTGTTGACGCAACATAATTGGCTTGATTCACATAATATTTAACGCCCTGAATCGGTCTTGTTGTTCCTACCAGCCAATAACGGCCTATGGTTTTATAAGGTCTTACAGGACGATTAAAATTAGACTGCCACCGGGCTACGCCTTTTGACACTCTAAATTCGTCTATATGACCGTTCATATCACGATCATTAACACCAAACGGAGCACGACCTATTTCAAAAGCAGCAGCTAAATCAGGCCAATCATCTGTTTCCGTTGCCGTTGATACGGCAGTGCCATCTATAACCAACGCCCAAGTATTCGCATCGCCGCCCCATCCACGAATAACCGCAATATGATACCAAGTATTAGCGGTCATTGTACTCCATTTATAAGTTAAAGAAAATATGTCCGCAGCATCTTCTATGGAAAAAAAGAGATTTTCTGTACCATTATGCCAGGTTAATTTAGCATAATTATCATCATCAACTCTTTGGCTAAATAGTCCGTGAATTTCGGTTTTATTGGCAAATCGAACCCAAAAATCTATAGTAAACGGGTCGGTTCCCATATTCCAATTTGCATGATCTGGATAACTTACATGGTCACCCGTTCCATCAAATAATCCAGAAGCAGACCCGAATTTTTTAAAAGCTGTGTCAATCTGGGCATCACCATTAGCGGTAGGCGTATGCCCACTATCTGAGCTATCGGTAAACGTGGTTGATTCGTCAGCGCCTTCGCAATGAAGCATTAAGACCGTACTTGCATCAAGACCGTCAGTTATATCCGCAACATCGTTCGATCCCT
Source organism: uncultured Pirellulales bacterium (assembly GCA_964634515.1). Taxonomy (GTDB): domain Bacteria; phylum Planctomycetota; class Phycisphaerae; order Sedimentisphaerales; family Anaerobacaceae; genus NIOZ-UU13. Next base: position 3,410 of record CAZWME010000239.1, read on the forward strand.
GCTTGGTGTTAATTACCTTGTCGCTAAAATCTTTAGGATTTGTTATCGTGCCGGAAGGGGAAGTGTCGGAAACTATAAAGGCAGTAACAAGCAATTCGTCGCCGCCCCAAATAAGAGTTTCCTCTCCATCACAGACAACCATATTGCCTTTAGGGGCAAGGCTCATTCTTGCAAGACCTGCGCTTGCGTCTGATGTATTTAGAGCAGTGGCTAAAAATGCGCCTTGAGCCGGTATAGCTGCGCTATTATCGTAAAGTGTCTGATTTGCACCGGAAGCATCGACAGCAGCTATAATAGTATGTGTTTCCGCAGGGGAATCTTTCTTAAAATGAAAACCGTTTACGGGATATGTGTAGCTCGAATCCCAAACAGACGTATTAATCTTTGTATGTCCCGATACGCCCTTTAAACGCTTACCGTCCTTTCTTAGGTTCTGAATGTCCTGAAATCCATAATCTTCAATTAAGACAGGGTCTTCGGAAGGTTGCCACTTACCAATAAAAGGAAAAGCGTAAGGTTGCAAACTTGCCGCAAGGACTGTGCCTGCAAGCAATAAAATAGCAAATGATATGTATAGTGTTTTTTTCATGGTTTTAAATAATGCTCGTTTTCTCTATGCCATTTTCGATTAAATTGTTTTAGTTGCTCAAGCTGTGCAGCATAAACGGTAGGCCATATGACCTGATTTTCTACCTGAACATTCTGTTCAGCAAGTCGGGCTACTGTTCCGGCTACTATTGCGTAATGAAACTGAGGAGGTAATAGTGGTACATTTGCGTCATCTACAAGTTTTGGAGGTCGCATTTCAAACCAATACCGTAAATCATAGGCCGCATCAGCACTTGCAAACCATAAAAGATGATTTGACTCGACACCGGCGGCTGTGTATTTTTTTCTGTGATAATAACGACTTGGAAGTTCTGTATGAGAGTCCCACCATTGGTTTGCCTTTTCAAGTTCCTTGTCGGTTATAATCGTCATTTCTTCTTCGTTGTGCCACTTACAACCAAGTATTCTCTGAACATCTTTCCCGGTAGTTGCTAAAGGTATGCCCCTATGATTGATTACGCCGCCGCTTGACCATGCTGTGTATGCTGATGTGTCAATTGCATCTACGCTATCGATGTCAATTAAGGTAAGAGTGGTTGTAGTAGGAACTGTAGCCACTTTAAACATTCGATTATTTAGTTGCGTTGTTCCTACAATAGAATAAATTGAAACAATATCACCCACTGCTAACCCATGCGCTGCGTCTGTTGTAATAACTCCGGGATCTGCTATGGTTATACCTGATATTACAGAAGGAGCCTTTGAAGCTAACGTATCGTCAAAATCAACCAGCCAATAAAGAGGATAAACATTGTCAATAGTCAAAATCTCATTTAAATACACCATGTTGATTGTGTTTTTAATGAGATCTCCCTTTGCTCCACCATATTGTTTTAACGCTCTTTCGCACTCGTCTTTAATGTTTTTAAAAGTTAAAAAGTCCGCCATAATATTCCTTATTTACCCTCTGGTTGCCCCGGCCCAAAAACCTTTTTGCCGTCTTTATCAAGGTCAATGTCTTCATTTCTCCAGCCGTCCGTCATTTCTTTAGGATCGGTTTTCCAACCTCTTGACAAATCCACCCACACAGACGATATTATGCTGCCTTTCGTACCTGTTTTGTAAATCTTATAGGTGTTTCCTTTCCACCACGTTATATTATCGTTAGTCCTCAGCGTTGTTTCAGTACAATCCCGCACTATGCTGTTTGTTCCTTGTGTAGTGTTTTCAATATATAAACCGTCCATCGCACCACAGGAGGCAAAATCAGCACCCGGATTACACAGGGTAACTGAGGTTCCCCTTTTGTGCGTGCCGGTCATCAAATACTCACTATCTCTATGAACTTCCCTTTTCCCGCCAGACATTTCTTAGTTCAATCTCCATGATTGCCAACCAAACAATAACAATAGCTGCATTGGGTGCAATCCTGATTAAAAAGTTTACAGATCCATTTGCCAAAATGATAATTAAAGCCGTTAATGGTATTACCAATCGTGTTAAATTACCCCATGATCGTTTCCCCACATCATACAGATAACAACCCAATATGATTGCAAAACCTATCCCCATTTCAATTAATGTCTGGAAAATTGTGGAATGCAACCGGATAAAACCCTGTGGGAATGTATCGGCAACAAACACAGGGGAAAACTTTTTAGCGATATCTATCGGCGATAAATAATCAGAAAGAACTAAAGCCATAAACTCGGTTTTCCACCTGCCAAGACCGCAACCAGTAAGCCAATGTTGCGGGTATAGTTCAACAGCCTTTGTCCATGCAGCCATGCGAATATCAAAACTTTGGTACTGGTCAAAAAATATAATAAACAAAGCTCCTATTATAATTATTCCCATACCAATCGGAAACAAATAGCGTTTATCTTCAATAATAACAGTGGAATAGAAACTCAACCCGATTAAAGCGGCTATAACTCCACCACTGCTTTTAGTGGCAAACAAGGCAATTGTTGGAAAAATAACAAGCCAATACCACTTTTTTCTCAAAAACGCCGGAAAGCACAAAGCCAACATAGCCGATGCACTGTTGGGGTTTTCCATGATTCCGGTCACACTATTGCCAGCATTCTTCCATAACGGATGAATATCCAACACTTGCAAAAATACAAAAAACGAATGCAATAATGCGATTATGCACAACATGTTCAATAAATGAACACTCCAAGCTTTTCCGTATTGCACCAGAATTATATAAAGAATAATTCCGGTAAATACGTTATAAAATGCTCTGGCAGAAGCATGGCCTAACACTGGGTAGAATTGAGAAAACAACGCTAACCCTAAAAATGCTGCTACATACTTATTCACCTGCCATGTAACGCCAACCAGAATAACGGCAATGGCAATGCGGTATATGATTTCCATCGAATACCGCATATTGCCACGCACTACGGGAAACCGATACACGATCAATAATATCAAAGAACAAACTACTAAACCTAAAAGGCTTTTTTTCATTGTTTATGTTTGTGGTTCTAAAATAGTAATTGCTTTAATTTCTGTCGTTCCCAAACTTCCGGCAACGGCTGAATTAAACAAGGCTATTGTAACCACGCTTGATCCAGATGTAATTGCCGCTTCTCCTGTTGCATTAAGGGTTAGTGTTATAACCTCACCAGATGCGTCAAGGGTTGCTCCGGTTGCCCTAACTGAATCCTGTGCAATAGATGTCCCGAAAGATGTAGACGTATCGTGAACAAAGATAGCCCAATCAAGACCAACGTCTGTTCCGTCTGCCGTGCTTGATGATACAACTGCTTCAATCTGAAGGCCGTCTACATAATTAACAGACGGTGACCAATTAAATTGAATTTCTACGGACTCTAAACTATCGTCCCACACAATGGCTCCAACATTATCCGCAGTTGTTAAATACGGAACGTTTAGGCCTCCGGTACCACCGATTGGCCCAGAACCGTCAACAAACACGCTTGATAGTTGTATGGGAATCCGCTTTGTAGCTATAAGATTTGCTGTGGCTGCCGTAACCCCACCATCAAACCTTGCCGCACCATCGACTTCAAACGTACCGTACACATACAGATCATTATCGCCTGGTGTGGTGGTGGCTGTGCCTGAA
>CAZWME010000240.1:0-7049 GCA_964634515.1 uncultured Pirellulales bacterium
GCCCGGGTGGCGGAATAGGCAGACGCGCTAGCTTGAGGGGCTAGTGACCTTAGGGTCGTGCTGGTTCGACTCCAGTCCCGGGCATTTTATTAATATTTGTTGCGAGGATAAGACTGTACATATCAGTTTGGCTTTTTATTTATACTAATGCCTGTTTCAGACGAATTCATAGATTATGTCATTGACCAGCTTGCGGCCTGGGCCGATGTGTCCGTTCGCAGGATGTTCGGTGGCGCCGGTCTCTATTGTGGTGGGGTTATGTTCGGGCTCATTGCCGATGACGTTACGTATTTGAAGGTGGATGATTCGAACAGGGAAGATTTCGTTAAAGCAGGATCATCTCCATTCAATCCGTATCCAGACAAAGTAAAAACAACTGTTATGTCCTATTATGAAATCCCTGCCGATGTTCTGGAGGACCGGGACCAACTGGCAATCTGGGCCGAACGTTCCCTGGCAGTCGCAAGAAATAAAAAGTAGATTTCCAGCCCGTCTTACCCGAATGTGCTTCGAGATTTACTCTTAGGCTTGTGTTGTAAATATAGTAGGCACTTGAGCATCCGACATTACCCTTCAGCTTGTAGCGTTCTGTCATATTATTACTGCGAATTTTTTCAGGATGCTCGCTATTTTTCTTGCGCTTGTGGGCAGGTATTGTTACAATGTCCCGGGTTTGTCCCCGGATTCCTGTGGTATATTTTTTTAATTAATATTAAAAGGAAAGGAAAATGTCGAACGAGGAAAAAGAAAAACAACCCTTTCGACTTCGCACCTTTGGCACAAGCTCAGGGCAGGCTTTGTCTCAAGGCCGGATAATGTCAATTGACGCACTGCGCGGGTTCGATATGTTCTGGATCATCGGCGGTTGGTACATATTTCGCGGCTTGCATGAGAAACTCGATAATTCTACAACGCAATGGTTAACTCAGCAAATGTCACACGTCAAGTGGGAGGGATTTCGCCCCTGGGACCTGATTATGCCGTTGTTTTTGTTCGTTGTCGGTGTCGTAATGCCGTTTGCCTTCAATAAACGCCTTGAGCGAGGTGATAGCAAAAGCCGGCTGTATCGCCATATCATCGTGCGATTTGTGATTCTGTTTATCATGGGTATGATAGCCCAGGGACGTCTGCTTGAGTACGACCTGTCTCAACTGCGTATTTTCTCCAACACCCTGCAGGCGATTGCAGTGGGATACCTAATCTCAGCTATAATAATACTCAACCTGAAACTCGTATGGCAGCTAATAACGACAGGTGCTTTACTGTTATTATTCTGGGCACTGATGGTGCTCGTCCCTGTCCCCGGCCACGGTGCCGGCGTGTTGACGCCCGAAGGAAATCTCGCAATTTACATCGACAGGCTTATTCTCGGCAGCTTCATCGATGGAACCGACCCGCCTTACACATGGATTCTAAGCGGCATGACATTCACCTGTACGGTTATGCTTGGAGTATTCGCGGGCCATCTGCTCCGTTCCCAAAAAAACAACAGTCAGAAAGTACTCCTGCTTGCGGCAATGGGGGTTGGCTCACTATTACTCGGTTGGATTTGGAATGACCGGATGTGGATTTTTTCTTTTCCTGTCATCAAGCACTTGTGGACGAGTTCCTTTGTCCTTTATTCGGCAGGATGGTGTTTTTTACTGCTGGCGTTGTTCTATCTTGTAATAGATGTTTGGGGTCTTAAGAAGTGGGCCTTCCCCTTTGTTGTAATCGGAATGAACGCGATTGCCGTATATATGGCCACCCATGTCTTTAATTTTCGCCACATCGGGGATATTTTCGTAAACGGCCTGGACAAATATGTCGGAGATTGGAGCTCCTTTATTCACGCCGTGGCGGCGTTTGCCGTCATTTGGCTGATAATGTGGTGGATGTATCGCAAAAAGACTTTTATCAAAATCTGAAAACAAAAGCACAAAGTAAAACTATCTTGTGAAGAATTGGAAAAAGGAGAAGAGTCTTGGATAATGACCGGCAGAATTTGGTTGGGCACAGGTTGGCCTCGATAGATGCCCTGCGCGGTTTTGATATGTTCTGGATAATCGGCGGTGGAACACTCCTCGCGAACCTGGCAAAACTATATAGCAACCCCGTGACCGACACAATCCAGCGGCACTTACACCATGTTGAATGGGAAGGTTTTCATTTTGAGGATTTAATATTCCCATTATTTCTTTTCATTGTTGGTGTGGTATTGCCGTTTTCATTTACATGTCGACTCGAGCGTGGGCACAGCCGCCGCGCCCTCTATCTGCACATCCTCAAACGCTCGGCAATTATTATTTTGTTGGGCTTGATATTTAATGGTCTCCAGCGATTCGATTGGGCTCAAATGAGATGGCCGGGTGTGCTACAGCGAATAGGGATTTGTTATTTCTTTGCTGCAATAATTGTTATGAATACGAAATGGCGGACGCAGGCGATTATTATAGCGGCTGTTCTGATTTTATACTGGATTGCGACAATGTTAATTCCTGTGCCGAACTACGGAGCCGGCAATCTTACGATGGAAGGGTGTTTGTCCTCGTATATCGACCAGCAGTTGATTCCAGGTCAGCTCTATTACGGATACGGCGATAATGAGGGAGTCATTTCGACATTACCTGCGATTTGCACAGTCCTTATAGGTGCACTGGCCGGCCACTGGCTGCGCTCCGGACAGTTGGGTGACCGCAAAGCGGCCGGTCTGGCCTTTGCCGGCGTTGTCAGTGTAATCCTTGGATTGCTCTGGGGGCAGGTTTTCCCCATCATCAAAATCCTCTGGACAAGTTCCTACGTCCTGGTTGCTGGCGGCCTGAGCTTACTGCTACTGGCAGTATTTTACTGGCTAATTGACGTCAGGGGATACAGAAAATGGGCCTTTTTCTTTATTGTTATCGGTATGAATCCGATTACGATATACTTCCTGCAGAGATTTGTTGACTTTAATGGAATTGCCGAGTTTTTCCTTGCAGGAGCCGTCGAGCACGCGGATTTGCTTAAACCGTTGATTTTACCGCTCGGTGTTGTGTTGATCAAATGGTTGTTTCTGTGGTTTTTATATCGCCGCAGAATATTCTTCAAGGCCTGATGTAAAAAAGGATAAGATTTTGATGGTCTGTGGATTTGACTGAGTGCTCGGTTGTCCTTAGTAGTTATTTTTTTAACGAAGACAGGCGATTTTTCCATAATCTGAATCCTGAAAATGAGAAATTTCTGACGAAAAAAAGTTTTTCTTAGTACATTTGTGAAATTTTTTCCTTGACCTCAGAGAACTTGTATTGATATAATCTAAGAAGCTTTTTCATTTTTTGCCCCTGCTTTTCTCTTCCTTCTCCCCTCCCTCCGCAAAAAAGCAGGGGTTTTATAGGACTTCGATGCTTAGAGGGGGGATTATCTCTTGTGTTTCTTAACACCTCCTGCGAGCGGAAGGGGGGCTCTGTCACTCCATAAAGGCCGCCTGATGTGATGTATTTTAGGGGCTTTCACCCGCTTGTTTTTTCGAGACACTGAACTTCGTTAAGATTTGTTCTTGAGCAAAGCGAAGCAGTAAAAATGAATTTTTAGAGGTTCCCATCATTCTTAGATCAAGCCTAATCGTTCGGCCTCCGCGTAGAGGCCGTATTGCTTCATTTTTTTGAATAAAGTTGTACGGTTTATCTCCAGGGCTTTGGCGGTTGCCTGCCTGTTCCAGTGATTGGCTTCAAGGGCCTGCTGGATAATATTTTTCTCCGGCCCGGATAATGCCGCCTTGAGGCTCATCGGTTTGTATCTCTGTTGCTGCTGGTTGTGTTCTTGCCTGATTGAGTTTGGCAGGTCCTCTGGACCGATGAATTTATTTTTACTTAGCAGGGTAGCTCTCTCAATTACATTTTCCAGCTCGCGAATATTGCCGGGCCAGGAGTAACGCTCAAGATGTTCCATTGCCTCGTCGGTAATACCGAGCTTATTTTTGCCGTGCTGAGTCGAATACACCCGTAAAAAGTGTTCGCCCAACAGCCGGACATCTCCCACTCGCTCACATAAAGGAGGCAGGTCTATTGTTACAACATTTATCCGGTAATATAAATCTTCTCGAAACCTTCCTTGCATTACTTCCTCTTTGAGGTTGCGATTTGAGGCAAGTACAATGCGGGTATCAACAGTGTGCGTTTTGTTACTGCCTACCGCCTCGAATTGTCTGTCCTCCAAAACCCGCAGAAGCTTGGCTTGAAGGGCCGCCGAGGCGTTGGCAATTTCATCTAAGAAAACAGTACCTCGGTCTGCCGCCAGGAACTTGCCTTCTTTATTATTTACAGCGCCGGTAAAAGAACCTTTTGCATGGCCGAACAACTCGCTTTCGAGAAGGGTCTCCGGCAGTGCCCCGCAGCTTACCTCGACAAATGGTTTATTGCGTCGGCTCGAACGGTGATGTATTGCTCTTGCCAGCATACTTTTGCCCGTACCGGATGGGCCGGCCATCAGGATTGTGGTCTTGGTATCGGCGACCGCCTCGACAAGATCGAAAATCCTCGCCATTTTGTAGTTATGGCTGATTATGTTCTCGAGGCGGTATTTCTGTTCGAGCTGCAGGCGGAGGTTCTCGTTTTCGCTCAGAAGGGATTGCTGCTTAATGGCTTTTTCCACTGCCAGCCGTAACTCGTCATCGACGATTGGTTTGGTAAGGTACTCGTATGCGCCTTGTTTGATGGCCTTAACTGCACTTTCAATGGTACCATAGCCGGTTATCACGATGACCACTGTTTGAGGATGGTTTTTCCTTATAATTTCCAGTAATTCAAGACCGTCTCCGTCCGGCAGATTAACGTCTGTTATGACCAGGCTGAAGTACTCTTGTTCTAACTTCGCTAAAGCGCCCTTTAATGTTTCAGCTCCGCTGGCCCGAAATCCTTCGAGTCTCAGGAACTCGCAAAGGGAATCCAATATGATTTTATCGTCATCGATAACAAGAATATTCTTTTCTCTCATGGAACTTTCCAATCCGTCTTAATGTTTCTTTTATGAATCATTTCCCACCGGCAGATAAACAGTGAAGATACTCCCACCATCTGAGTTGTTTTCGGCGGTTATTCGGCCATGATAGCTCTCGACTATGTCCCTGCATATTGCCAATCCCAGACCTGTCCCTTTGCCTTTGTCCTTTGTCGTAAAGAACGGCTCGAATATAGCTTCCGTTTTTTCCACAGATAAGCCCGTTCCCGTATCGCGGAACTCGGCCGCAATCATATCGTTCGAAGCCAGACGCGTTGAGATTCTCAATTCCCCGCCGTCCTGCATTGCGTCCAGGGCGTTCTTGGTGAGATTACTGAATACCTGAAACAGGTTGCCGCTTCTGATTTGCGGCAGGCCGGAGGTGTAGTTTCGCTTTATTCGAACATTTGAAGCCTCTGCTTTCGAACACATTGTTTTAACTGCCTCTTCGATAATCTGTTCTATTGAAGTATATTCCAGCGGCATATAGGTGCTGCGAGAGAATTCCAGCAGCTCGCTTACGATTTGCACCATTCTCATAAGACCCTTCCGGCATTGAGTGAGGTATTCTTTGGGTTTTTCGAGGTCTTCCTTCTCTATAATTCTCATCGTAAGATTGACATATCGCAGAATCCCGTCTAAGGGGTCATTCAGTTCATGTGCGACCTTAGAGGCAAGCTTGCCGACGGCGGCCAGCTTTTCAGTGGTGGCAGACTGTCTTTGGATATTGAGCTTTTCGGTTACATCTTCGATTATGACGATAGCGCCCAGATTTTTTGCTGTTTCAGCTTCTTTCAAAGGTGTGCAGATAATTCGCAGCAGTTTTGTTTGGCCGTCAGATGTATAAACTACATTATCATATCTGCATGTTTTTCCTTTTGAAATCACTGATTGTAATTGCTCTGTCCAATCCAGCCATATCTTGTCATCGGTACCTTTTGCTAAGGATTTGTCAATGTAATCACCTAATTCAATTAATTTTATTGCCTGAGGATTGGCCTCAATAATTTTCAAATCCGTGTTAAAACCAATAACTCCTATTGGTAATGACTGTATGATTGACCGGCTATGTACCTCATTTTTTGAGTGGTCATTTGCGGCATTTGGCTCCTTGCCGTTTTGAGATGAGTTTTTTGGTTGTAATTCCGGGCGCTCTGGCATAGTTACGATGATAAAACCTGTATCCACTATTGTCAAGAGAATGTGTTGTAAAAAAACAACACTCACGTTCCTTTTTTCGGACTGAGAAGGTTCCTTGTTTAATAGGAAACGTAACATTTTATAAAATAAACAGCTAAATGGATTTGTTCTATTCAAAAATTCGCCTTTCAAAGGATAAAGTCGCTTTCTGCTGTTGCTATTTAGCAACATTACAAATTGTATTATTTTTAAGTCTGTAGATATCACTTGTATAATTTTGTTTAACTTTATGTCGAGTAAGCATTTATAAAAGTTAAAATGGGGTATTAGTTTACCCTTTGCTTTGGAACGAATTTTGCACTACAATACCACTGCGTGTTTTTTGCAAGGATGAGGGTCGAGTAGTTTTATGCAAGGATGCATACGATGGACCGGGAAGAAAGACGCAAATATAAACGGTTGGGGGCGAAGTTTGATATATCATGCCGTGAAGTGGGCTCAGCAACAGAGCGGGCACATGCAGGCTGCACTATCAATGTAGGTACAGGCGGTTTGTATTTTGAGACTAAAGACGTGTCATTCAAGCCCGGCAGCTTGTTGGAAGTAGAATTGTCGATACCACCGAAGCGAGGTTTGCTTGAATTTGGCGGCAGGATTTCAGGTTTCGCCAGAGTTTTGAGGACTGATAGCATTTCTGCCGAAGGCACGTCTTTAACGTTTGAAAAGTATCGTGTGGCTTTGCAATTCTGCCGGTCTCCCAGGCTTTGCTTATAAGGGAGCCTCTAATAATTGCTTTTGTCACGAGAACGTGCGAAATTTTCTCCGGCAAGGCGGAAGGTCAAAATCGCCGCAGGCATAGCCATAGCTATGTCGAGGACGAATTTTGGCCTGACAACGCCGCCGGAGGAGATTGCAGCCGTTCGCAGTAAAAATGAATTTTTAGAGGTTCCCATAAG
>CAZWME010000241.1:0-3947 GCA_964634515.1 uncultured Pirellulales bacterium
GGGCATATATTTTGAGGGCCTCGGCATCACCTTCGCCTTTAGTTTTCTCGGCCTGTATGTAACTATCTGCGAGCAGAATTGTCTTATCTTTGTCGGTCTGTGCCTTAATCTTTACAGACTCTTCCTCGCCTTGCATTTTAATATACTTCTTTATTCCCGCATCCGCCTTTAGCGACAGTACAAACATCACCCCCATAACGCAAAACAAAAAAACCCACTCCTCCCAAACCTTCTCGACCATCCGTCACGAGGAACTCTCCTTGTCCTCCTCCCGTGCAAAGCAATCAATTCTTCGTCTCTTCCCCCCATGACTTCAAGTACTTCAAATAGTCGCTGTCACTTGCAAGTATAACCACAGTGCCCTTGCCAAGATTCGCCTCATAGCTCTTGAGCGTCTCCAGAAACGAATAAAACTCCGGATCCTTCGAATAGGCATCGGCATAAATCTTGATCGCCTCGGCGTCGGCCTTGCCCCTAATCTCCTCGGCCTTCTTATACGCTTCCGAGGTGATCTGCTTTTCTTCGGCCTCTTTGCGACCTTCGATTTCCATCGCCTCGCCTTCGCCCTCGCTGCGAAACTTCGCCGCAATCCGCTGTCTCTCAACTATCATCCGCTGATAAACCGACTCTTGCACCTGCGTCACATAGTTAATTCGCTTGATACGAATGTCCACAAGCTCGATCCCGAACTTCGCAGCAGCGGGCCCGGCTTCGAGAAGAATCTTTTCCGTAACCTTGTCTCTGCCGATCTCCACCTTGGTCACCTCAGCAATTCGCCCTCCTTCGAGCCCCTCCATCAGCTTCATCGGCCTTTCCGAACTCCTTACTGCATCGATAAGAAGATGGCTCGATATCTGGTTGCGGACCGCACCATTGATAATATCGTCCAGCCGGCTGTGTGCCGACTCTTCACGACCCACCGTCTTACGAAAAAGCAATGGATTGTCTATCCGCCACCTCGCAAAACAATCGACCCAGATATATCGCTTGTCAACTGTCGGCACCTGTTCAGGCTTGCCGTCCCATTCCAGTATCCGCTTCTCATAGTAGCTCGCCTGTTCAAAGATCGGTATCTTAAAGTGCAGCCCCGCATCCTTGACTTCCCGCTTGAAGTTTCCAAACTGAGTTATCACAACCTGCTGGGTCTCGGAAACCGTATACAGAGCCGAACCAGCAATCACGACCACAATCAGAACCACTATTACAACCGCAATGAATTTCACGTTATGCATGATTATTTCTCCCCTACATTCATCAGAGGCAACAGCCCCTTGACATTATCATCGATGATATATTTCTTCTCCAGATTCGGCAGCATCTTGCCCAACGCCTCGATGTAAAGACGCCTTCGCGTAACATCCTTGCTCAGCGAATACTCGGTCCATATCTGCAGAAAACGGCTCGCGTCGCCATGGGCCGTATTTGTCCGGTCTATTGCATAACCCTCAGCCTGCTTGATCATCTGCTTGGCCTGCCCATCCGCCTTCGGAATAACCTTGTTATATTCCTCCAGCGCCTGATTCACCAATCGCTCCTTGTCCTGCTGTGCCGCATTGACCTCGTTAAAAGCAGGCTTGACCTTTTCCGGAGGATTCACATCCTGAAGCTTCACGGCGACAACCTTCAGCCCCACCGTGTATGTATCCAGGAGTTGCTGCATCTTCGTCTGGGCCTCGATGTTGATCTCCCCCCGTCGGGAAGTCAGCACCTCATCCACAGACGAGTCCCCCACAACGCTTCGCATCACCGATTCGGAAACATCCCTGAGCACTTTTTCCGGATTCCGCATATTGAACAGATAGTCCCTGGAGTTGTCGATCTTGTACTGGACAATCCATTCAACCTCCCCCACGCTCAAATCACCACAGAGCATAAGGTATTCCTCCTGGGGTCGCTGCCCGTACCGCGTCTGCACGCCCGCCTTGATCGTTCGAAAACCGAATTCCTCCTTCATTATCCTTTCCACCTGCGGCGTGCTCACCCTCTCAATCACCAAAGGCAGCTTCAGATGGAGCCCCGGCTTGGTAGTTCGCACATATTTGCCGAACCGCTGCACAACTCCCTCCTCATCGGTGTTCACCATGTAAAACGAAGTCGACCCGACAGCCAGAACAAGCACAATCGGAACTGCCAATTTGAGCCAGAAGGCCCACTTTTTGGGAAGATTAAAATTCATCCTATATTCACCTGTTTCCCAGTTACTTATCTTTTCCATAAGAGATCCTTTCCAGGATATTAGTAATATATAGCCGCTGTCCCATTTCACTAATTATAGGCTGGCCCGTTACCATGTCAATAAAATTAACAGCTTTAGTAACGCTTGCCCGACCGTTACAGTTGGGGTATTATATATTAACTGCTTTCAATCTGTTCAGGAAATCAAAGAGGTAAAAACAAGATGACTGAAAACAAAACAAATCTTAAGCTTGATGCATTACTCAATCAAGTTCGCGACAGTATAAAGGACTTTGCCGAGAAGCTCACTTCAGAATTATCTGAGAATTTGCAGAGCATCACAGTAATCGGCAGCAGTTTGACAGAAGATTTCAGGCCCGGCCAGAGCGACATAAATACCGTCCTGGTTCTCGGCAAACACAGTTTATCTTCGCTGAATGCCATAGCCTCTCTCGCAAGACCGATGAGAAAGAAACGCATCTCGCCACCATTGCTTATGACAGAATCTTACATCGAGCAGTCACTTGATGTGTTCGGTGTTGAATTTCTGGATTTTCAACTAACACATAAGACAATCCTCGGTAATGATCCTTTCGAGTCGCTTAAATTTGATAAAAAAGACGTTCGACTACAGTGCGAGCGGGAATTGAAAGCAATTCTCATCAGGCTAAGGCAGGGTTATATTGCCTCGTCGGCCAATAAAAAACTTGTCCGTGATGTTCTGATTTCGACTGCGAAAGGCCTTACGCCGTTTTTGCGAGCAATTCTCTGGCTAAAAGATATCGAGCGGCCCATTCGGGCGGAACCAACATTCAGCAAGGCGGCCGAGCAGTTTTCCATCAACCTGGAATCTCTGGCAACCTCAAGAAAATGGCAAAACCAAAATGCTCGAATCAGCGAGGTTGAAATGGAGACTACCTTCGAATCGGTCTATACCACAGTTGAGCAATTAGCTCTTTTCGTTGATAAACTCGAGGTCTGACTATGCGACGATTTTTTACAATATTAATTCCAGCGCTTTTGATAATATCGTCCGCAGCAACATCCGGCCAAGCGGCCGATTTACCGATGCCGCGTCACTATGTCGAAGATTATGCCAACGTGATAAACGCCTCACAAGAACGTTCGCTAAACGGGATATTGCAGGAACTGGAACAAAAGACCGGAGCCCAGTATATAATCCTGACCGTGGATACAATGGGAGGAATGTCGATTGAGCAATTTTCAATTGAGTTAGCCGAAAAATGGAAGCTCGGTCAAAAAGGCAAGGATAACGGAATGCTTTTCGTCCTTGCGAAAACCGACCGAAAATGGCGATTCGAGGTTGGCTATGGATTGGAGGGCTTTATAACAGACCAGTACTGCGGGCGAGTTGGCAGAGAGGTACTTGTACCATACCTTAAGAAAGGCAATTACAGCGAGGGGATTTATCAGGCCAATATGATAGTGGTCCAGAATATCGCCACAAAAGCCGGAGCTGCCCTGACAGGTATGCCCAAGATGGCGCCTATGGGCACCCAGCGAAACAACATAAGAAGAGGCCTGCCCTGCTGCAGCATTCTGCCGGTGTTGATTTTCATGTTCCTGATATTCGGAGGAGGCAGGGGCCGAGGTATGGGATTATGGTTCTTTCTGCCGTTTATGCTCGGAGGGTTCGGCGGCCATGGAGGTTACGGCAGGAGCGGCTCGTTCGGGGGAGGCAGCTTTGGCGGAAGTTTCGGAGGTTTCGGCGGCGGAATGGGCGGGGGATTCGGTGGCGGCGGAGCAAGCGG
>CAZWME010000241.1:4047-7036 GCA_964634515.1 uncultured Pirellulales bacterium
CTCGAACAGGGAGCGGAAAAAGCGTGGGCGGATATCGACACCACTCTACAGCGAAGGCTCGATTTAATTCCAAACCTCGTTGAAACGGTCAAAGGATACGCGACACACGAAAAAGAGCTGTTCGAAAATATTGCTAAATCGAGGGAGAAATATTTTCAGGCGGGCTCGAGGTCGGGCAAGATTGAGGCGACGAATGAACTTAGCGGTTTCTTATCGCGGCTTTTAATGCTACAGGAAAACTATCCGCAGTTGAAGGCCAACGAAAACTTCCGAGACCTGCAGGTTGCACTGGAAGGAACTGAAAACCGGATCAATGTTGCCCGTACAAGATATAACGAGGCGGCCAGACAACTTAATACTTTTTACCGGCAACTTTTCGGATCATTTTTCTGCAAGAGGGCGGGTGTTGAAAAAGTCGATTATTTCGAGGCAAGTGAGCAGGCAAAGACCGAAGTGCCGAAAGTTGAATTCTGAAAATAAATTTTAGGCTCGTGATACAATGGCAAATGAAAAAGGTAAAAGCCCTAAAGAAAGCGCGGTTGAGACAAGATACTTACTTATGCCGAACCAGGCCAATCCCCACGGGACAGCGTTCGGTGGAGCGATTGTAGCCTGGATTGACATGGTGGCGGCAATGGTGGCACAGAGGCACAGCGGCAAAGAAGTTGTCACCGCGGGCATCGACTCGCTGGTCTTCAAGGAGCCGGTCCGTATCGGCGACCAGGTCCTCCTGAAAGCCTCTATTAATTACGTGGGCCGCTCGTCTATGGAGGTGGGCGTCCAGGTCAGTAGAGAAGACCCATACGGCGGCAACAGGGTAATAACCACGACAGCGCATTTGACTTTTGTTGCGCTGGACGAAAACAAAAAGCCTACCGTCGTACCGCCGATATTGCCCGAGACGGAACAGGAAAAGAAGCGCTATGAGAACGCCAGGCTTCGAGTCAAAGCCCGAAAAGAGCTGTTAAAGAAAATGAGCTGATATGCAGGCCCAAGCCCAAAAGACCGCTCTCTTGTGACAATCGCCCTATTTAAGAAGGAGTTAAAGGTGAATTACCGACGAACTGCTATTTTTTTGCTTTTTACAATTACACTATTGACGGGTTGCGCAATGAACGAATTATCTACCGATTCCCGGATAGATCAACTCGGTAATAAGGCGGATCGTGAAGATTGGTTCATGGATCAGGCCCTCGGTATGTTCATCCACTGGAGCGTTGATTCCCAATTAGGCTCGGTTATCAGTCACTCGATGGTTGGGGCCTCGGAGGATTATCTGGAGCGTTTCGAGAACGAGCTGCCCGGGTCATTCTATCCGAAAAAATTCGATCCCGACGACTGGGCGCGCATAGCCAAACTGGCCGGGATGAAGTATGTCGTATTCACGACCAAGCACCACAGCGGATTTTGTATGTTCAAGACGAAGACGACCGACTTTAATATAATGAACACACCGCATGGAAAAGACATAACCAAACAGATTGTACAGGCCTTTCGCAGGCACAGCATAAGAGTCGGATTTTATTTTTCTCCAGACGATTTCTGGATGCTGCATAAACAGGGCAAGGACGTTAGCCGGCGAAGAGCCGAGGCACTGCCGACAAATAATCCGGAGCTTATGGCACATAACAAGGCACAAATCCGCGAGCTGCTTACAAACTATGGCCCGATCGATATGCTTTTTCTCGACGGCACCCCCGATGAACTGAAGCAATTAGCCTGGCAGATACAGCCGGATATCCTCGTTACCCGCGGCGAGATGGAGACGCCTGAGCAGAAGATGCCCAATGAGCCGATGCCGGGTCCGTGGGAGGCCAACTTCACGCTCGGTACGCAGTGGCAATTCAAACCCACCAACGAAGACTACAAGTCCGGTACAAAACTTATTGAAATGCTAATAGAGATACGCGCCAAAGGGGGTAATTTTTTGTTGAACATTGGGCCGACGCCCGACGGCGAAATACCGTTCGAGCAAACTCGCCGAATGCGCGAATTAGCTCTGTGGCTTTTTATCAACCGCGAATCTATTTATAACATCCGTCCCTGGCATGTAATCCGGGAAGATGATATCTGGTTCACAAAAGCCAAAGATTCGGATACTGTCTATGCCCTTGTAACCAGAATCGACTGGCCCAAAGGTGAGCGTAAAAACTTCACGTTAAAGAGCGTCCGCGTCACCGACAAGAGTGAAATCGAGATACTCGGCCAGTCGGGAAGGGTGCTTGAGTATCAAACTGATGTCAATCCCAAAACTTCCTGGAGACAAAATAAAAACGGGCTGTATATTTCTGCCATGCGCGCCCAGCGAATCTACAACAACACCAAGTGGCCGAATCCTGTGGTTATAAAAATTACTCATGCCAAAGCCGCATTGTGAATAAGATTACGATGAAGACAACAATTGAGGTCAAGAAACTATCAAAATGGTATGGCTCAGCCAGAGGCGTTGAGGACTTATCCTTCAGCATCGAAAAGGGTGAGATTTTCGGATACCTCGGGCCGAACGGTTCGGGCAAGACAACGACCATTCGTTGTCTGATGGGTCTGCTGCGGGCTACAAGCGGAGATTGCCTTGTATTAGGCGAGTGCATCGTACCGGGGCGGGCAACCCAGCATGCGCATATTGGTTATCTGCCGGGAGAATTTCGCATTTGGCCGGGATTGACGGCGCGACGGTCGCTTGGAATAATTGCGGGATTAGGCAACGGTAAAAGCATAAGAAATCGTCAAGAGGAGCTGGCCGAGAGGCTCGACCTGAATCTTGACAGACGCGTGCGCAGTCTCTCGAAGGGTAATCGTCAGAAAGTTGGTGTCCTTTACGCTTTTCAACACCAGCCCGAGGTGCTTATTCTTGATGAGCCCACAATCGGTCTCGATCCGCTGGTTAGGCAGGTCGTTCTGGAGTTGATTCGCGAAGCCTCTCAAGCAGGCGCTACTGTATTGCTGTCCTCTCATGATCTTAGTGAAGTTGCCGCGGTTTGCAGCCGCG
>CAZWME010000242.1:0-6999 GCA_964634515.1 uncultured Pirellulales bacterium
TGAACCTTAATTTATTCTCCCGCTGCCACTTGCATTAAAAACTGTGTGGAATTAATATACATTTATATTGTCAATTTGTTCGGGTATGCAAGAAAAAAAATGATTGCCAGGCACATAACTTTCACGGGCCGGGTCCAGGGGGTCGGCTTTCGCTTCACCGCCCGCAGAGCGGCAAACCGCCGTCAGTTGACGGGCTATGTACGTAATATGCCGAACGGCTCGGTTGAAATGCTCGCCCAGGGACACCCAGAGGAAGTAGATGACTGCATACAGGATATAAAAGAATATTTCTCCGGCTATATAAGAGAAACGAGCATCCGGGAAATCACCTTCGACCCAAAATACTCAGACTTTCAAATCACCTTTTAAACAATACACACAATGCGAAATTATTCTCCGAGATGACGGATGAGGCCGAGTTTGCGCGGTACTACAAGGTCGGCCGTTCTTGGGGGCTTGTCTTCTGTTGTTTTGTAATTAACGTTCATTATCTCGATAAACTCCGCTGTGTACTCCTTCAGCACCCCGCAATATTCGAATATCTTATCACCCTTAATCATCTCAAGGACAACCTTATGGCCGATATATCTCTCCAGTAACGGCTCAAAAGATGTCCCCACCGAGCCCATCAACTCCTGTTTCATCTGGGAGACATACTTGTCCTGAGAAGTCAGCACCTTGCCGGCGGGCGTGGCCTTTTTGGCCTGACTGATAACCAGATTAACAATCTCCACCACCGAGTCCCTGACCGTCCGCAGAACGTTGAGCGTTTTTCTTTTGAGCCTGCGGTCCCAATCAGGATGATATGTTTTTTCCAGCTCTTTCTCTCTGGCGGTCTTATTTTCATCGCTAAGATCATCATGGAACCGAATCACAAGGCCAATCTTGGGATACTCATATTTATATAGAATATAGCTGGTTTCATCGTGTCCATCTTCGTCTTTCTGTTTTTGAGGATATACAAATTCCAGCCCGGTATTTTCCACCCTCAATTTACCCCATATTGTTTTTCCGGCCGTATCCTCCAACGTCACCATATTCTGCTCGAAATCTCTGAGGCACTTATCCCTGCTTCTTTTTCTTACAAAAGCGCCGACAGCCGTAGCTAAGATAATAAAAATTATGGTTATTGCCGTATAAGGTATTTGTGCGAGAGTGGGTGCAGCTTCAGCGAACATGATAATTAGCCCCCCAAATTTATTTGGGGATTTTTTTCTCCAAATTTATTAGTTGTTTCTTGACCTTAAACCTGCGCCAGGATAACGGTGTAATTCCTGCCGTAAACTTTAGCACATTTAGGGCAGGTGGTATAGAAAAAGTACATTTTGTTAAGCTCTTTGGCCTTTGATTTGACGTAGTCTTTCATTTCTTTGGCCCACTGCCCGGCGTTTTTATACGGCCCTTCAAAAACCTTCGTCAGAAAAGTCCCTGATATTCTTGCCGTCTCTGCACCGGGCACCTCTTTAGAGACCGCGATGTAGATATCAGAACCCCAAAGAGACTTTTCATCCGAAAGCATAAGAGGCTCAGGCTCAAGGGCATCGGCCTTTTGAATCGTCTCCATATTCTTGACCATGACTTTTCCGAAGTTCAGCGGGATATGAAAAAAACTTTTCACGTGGTCCTTAATAAATAACTTATTGTCAAAGGTTACTTCTTTTTCATCCCACGGCCCGGGATTAAATCTCGGGCAGCAGCCGGTCTCCGATTGCTCGTAAAGCTTTTCCATAATCGTCACCTCATCTTCTTTAGTAATTTAAATCCAACTGTCAAGTTACCGCTTTCCTTAAGCAAGTTTGCAAATCCATATAAGCCGAATTGCTTTAGTTATAATCCTTTCATTAAATTTCTCTTGTGAAATCTATTTGATAAAGATATGAATATTATGCTAAACATAAATAACGCTATAAAATCGATAATTAGGGATATATGGGATTTACCTGTAAAGCCAAAATTAAATATATCGACCAAATAAGTAATAGGAGACAAGTAAGACAATACTCTCGCAATTCCTCGCAAGTTCTCTAAGGGTATAAAAATACCGCTTATAAAAATCAGGGGGAAACGGATAAGACTGGAAAACATCATAATATGGGATGGAGAACGCACTGAAGGAGATGCCAATAAAACACCGAAAGAAGAAAAACAGAAAGAAGCCAATAATATGCCGAAAGACAAAATCAAAATATTTATGTCGTAGTCAAGAAATATCAGCCCAACTATTAATACAATCATATTTATGATAATGCCGAAGACCATTCCCGCTACAACATCTGCCAAAATTATTGTATTGATACTAACGGGAAAAGACAACAATCTCTCGAAGGTTCCTGCTTGTTTTTCCCAGGGAGTAATCAGAGGACCGACCGATGAGGCTGTAAAAAACAAGGACATTGCTAAAAGCCCGGGAAAGAAAAAATTCAAATTCACCTCTCTTCCCAGATAAAAGGACAGAAACATAAATAGAGGAAACAAAATCCCGAATATCATAACCGGAGCTTTGGTGTAATATATTCTGATATTTTTTTCTGTTGTAACTACTACTCCACGGAAAAATTGTGCATTTAGACTTCTAACCTCCATAACTTTTACTCTCCGTAAGCTTAACAAATGCATCTTCCAGACTTGCTCTACATATCTCCATAGAAACAATTGTAAAATCCTTATCTTCAGCAAATTTGGCTAAATATTTCAGAAGCTTATCGGGATTATCCGTATATAACTTCCATTTATCTCCCAATCTTTCGATCCTATTTGCCAGATTGCTTTTTCCAATCAAACTATCATCAACAGGTTTATCAAAAGAAATCTCAACTGATTGCGTTGTCTCGAATGTTCTTCTCAATCTTTCAGGTCTGTCAATAACAACTATCTTACCTTTGTTGATGATTGCTACTCTTGCGCATAACTGGTTTGCCTCTTCAATATTATGAGTGGTTAAAAAGATAGTAGTGCCTTTCCGATTCATCTGATTGATGATTTTTCTAATCAAACGTTGACTCTGGACATCTAATCCTGACGTTGGTTCATCCAGAAACAGGATCTCCGGATTATGGGCAATAGCGCTTGCAATATTGACCCTCTGTTTCATACCTTTTGAAAAGGTTCTGACAAGATCATTCTTTCTATCATGTAGTCCAAATTGCTCTAAAAGATCGTTTGCTCTTTCCCTAAGTTCTCTAATAGGCACTCCATAGAATTTGCCAGCCAGGACGATGTTCTGTTTTGCGGTTAAGTCTGCATAAATATTTCCCATTTCCGGGATAACTCCCATTTTCATTTTCGCTTTGATCGGATTTCTCTTTATATTAATTGCATCAATGAAAGCATCGCCCGAATCCGGGGCAAGCAGACCTGTCAGCATTCTGATTGTGGTTGTCTTTCCAGCACCATTCGGGCCAAGAAAGCCAAATATTTCTCCACTACTAACACTAAAAGTGACCTGATTGAGAGCAGTAATATTGCCGAACCTCTTCGTTAAAACATTCGCTTCAATGACGTTATTGTTTTCTTTCTTCATCTAATGCGTCCCCTTCAATTCGGTTTCGCTTAACGCTTCACACACGTTCTGAGGCAAACTACCGTACATCTGGATTCTGTATTCCAAGTTGGCTTGAAAGTCAAATATAAACTTAACAAAACGTGGCCGATATCTCCGGATATCCTTTTGTCATTTACCCTTTCGCACTTAGACCTAAAGCTCCTTCTTACGTCGTTCTTTCAAAAACAAGAGTATTATCCCGGGTCCAAAAGCCCACAGCATCACACCAACACCACAAGCTATCGCGATAGTAGTCGCAATTCCCACGAAACAACCCGGCCGCCTGCTTACGATGATGTGTGAAGGTATAGATACCATTAGTTCTATCAGACTCCCGGCAAGAAGGGGGTATATCAGATTCCTGATTACCTTGTATCGCTCTTTCCTTCTCTGCCATATAAAAAAAACGATGCCCCACCCAATCCAGCTCATCCCAATGCCCCCCCAAAAAACATAAGTGAACCAGTCGTTGCCACTAAGATCTGCAAGCTCAAAAAGGGCCAAAAACATCCCCGCCACAAGAACTGTCATCGCAAGCGAAGCGACAATTACCGGTATCAAAAGTCTTCGAGGATGAATCGGTTCACACAGTTTGGTCGTCCCGGAGCCGAAAATGAACAATATCTGAGCGACCACCGCTACTATCAGCAACCAAAGTGGTACCCAATCATTTTTAGAAAAGCTAAACCAGAACAATCCCACAACAATCGCTATGTACAGGAATAGTAAAATCCACCTGAGAATCTTAATATCGATACGCATTAGAAATCTCCTTAATACTTGCCATACCGCAGCCGTGATCAATACCTTCCACAATGTCAAATTTAATCCTTAAAAAGCGTGGCCGGTATATTCCCACATCCTGATACCAGTGTTATCTACTCTATCACGACCGCAGTACCCTTTGCCGATGCCATCAAAAGCGATTTATTCTTGGAGCCGACGTTATCGTAATCCAGGGAGAAGCCGACAATGGCGTTGGCACCAAGCCTGCTCGCTTCTTCTTTGGCCTCTGCTATAACATCTTCCTGCATGGCCTTCATAACATCCTGATACGAGGCCGAGCGCCCGCCGAAGACGTCGCGAAAAGATGTGAAGAAGTCACGGACAATATTGACCGCCCGAACGTTCCGCGAAATCACAACACCTTTATATTCGGTGATTTTAATCCCGTCTAAAATCGGCGTCGTAAAAATTCTAACATCGTTCATCGGATTCCTTTCTACTTTCATTTTTCATTTTATTATTTCTCGATTCGCCTTATATATACCGCTAATTGCCTACTGATTCTGTGGCGGAATCTTTCAGCAGCTTTAGGGTATGGTTCTCCATTTCGCTGCCCCGGATTTTTGTGTCGTTCCAGCTAATAATCAAATCCAGGCTCGGTATAACAACCATAGCCCGCAGCCCGCCGTGCCCGAAACATCCGTAGGTATCTACCGGCACATCGGGCCAGTGCAGCTTAGCCTGGCGGCCGAGGCCATTGGTCCACCACAGCCAGCTATAACTTCCTACATGGTCGCACTGATTATCCGGGATTCTCTTTGAGCCAATTGAGCGCTGGGCCGGTATCATCTCGGCGGCCTGACCGGTTGCCCGTGGAATCGAATTGGGCAGTGGACTCGTCACTGCCATCGTCGCATATTCACGGCTGATTAGTTGCTTATCTTTCCATCTGCCTTTACGCAAATACAACAATCCAAAACGCGCAAAATCACGCGGCGAAATCGCCAGCCGGCCGGGCCTGTCCTTAATACCAAAGGCCATAAAAGTCGGATTGTCCTGACACTGAATAAGATCCGTGAGCCCGGGATGAAAAACATCTGCATCCACTGTCTCAAAGTTTGCGCCATAGACTTTCTGAAACAGCGTGTCCCAGAACAGGGCCATCTGCCAGTCGTTATAAGCATAGGCTGTTCCGGGTCTTTCGGTAAGGCCATAGCATGATATCTGGTTCGCACAGTCGCGCCACCTGATACTCCGGTCTTTATAACCGAGGGCCTTGTTAATATGGTTCAACTTTGGTTGCCACTTGTAAAGAGGCTCATCAAGGCTGAAAATCCTGCCGTCCTCGACGGCCTTAAACAGGAAGTGCGAATACAAAGGTTTTGCCGCCGATGCAACATCTTTTCGTTTGCTCGCATCGCCCCATGTATAAACCATATATCCGCCCCGCACCACACAGCCGAACCCTCCGGCATAATCACTCAATTCCTTGATCTTCTCTACATTCAGACCGACCTGCTGAGGCCTTTTAGTCGCCCATTCGTTCCCCGGATATACAGGGCCCGTTTCAACCGCACGTATCCGGGCAATGCCCAGAGACAAACTAATTAACAGCCACATTAACAATATCTTTGTCAGCTTCATTTTATCTTTTCTCCTCGCTCTTAACGCGTTGCCTCAAGATTATCTTTGACTAAAGATGAACCTAATTTGTTATGTTCACTGGAAACATCAACAAGAACATTATCACTGAACAGGACACGCTTGCTTTGCTTTCCTTTGACGGTCAACGCCTTTGGCCGGACGCTTGAAAAAAGATTGCCGACTACCGTGACATCGGACGTACCCTCAAGGACCATTCCGGCCGCCGTAAGGTCATTGGCCGCACGTTTTACCTTGCCATCGCCAAGATAACTGTTTGAGAAGTTATTGCCCGTAACCGTGATACGCCCGCTGCCGGGTGCTATGGTCAAAGCATCCGGGCCGGATATAGTAAAGGTGTTGGCACTGACGGCGCAGCCATGGGCGTCGCGCAGGTCTATGCCGCCGGAACTGTTGTGCGCTATGACATTGGCGCTAAGCGCAATACCGTAACAGTCCCTGTCGAGGACTATGGCGGTGCCCGCGCATTCTTCTATCATATTACCGGAGACAACCGAGCCGTAGGTATTTTCAATTACAACACCGCTACCCAAATGGTCGTCGAGATTGTTTCCTGTCATACAAAGGTTAAAGCCGTCGATAAACCTGAGGGCATCGTGGTTTTCTTCAAACTGGTTCGCCGAGACAACAACATCGTGACAGCCAATAACGTTAAGTCCGGTCTTTTTGTTATAAGTCATCAGCGAATCGCATATACGCGGGTCCTCATAACAGAAGTACAGCCGAATACCGTCGCCGCCGTGATAGCTTACGGTAACACCGTCGATAAAGATTTCATTTATCCGATTTGCCTCGATGCCATGACCGCTCTTTTCGTTGCCGGTAATACGAAAGTTAGAAAGTTTAATCCGCCATAATTCAGCCTGTCTATTGTCACCTCCGCCCGGATGCTGAAGTATTATAGCGCTCTTGCCTTCGGTGTTGACGTTCTTGATATGTGTGGCCGTGCCAGCGCCTTCGATAAGCACATCAGACTTTGTCACCTTCAACGGCTCACTTATCTCGAACGTACCGGGCGGCAAACGGACAACACCGCCTTCATCAGGCAGGGCATTTATCGCCGCCTGGAT
>CAZWME010000243.1:0-6992 GCA_964634515.1 uncultured Pirellulales bacterium
AGGTTCTTTAAAAGAGAAGATAAAAAGAGAAATAAACTTGAGAAATCGATATCAAAGGCTATCGAAGATGATGAGCTTGACTATAAAAACAAAATAGAGAATTGGAAGAAAGAGCATAGTGATTGGGGTGAAAGCGTTCAGTTGTCTCGTGGGGTTCTTGGTGGTGAAGCAGAATCAAAAATAATGGCAATTAAAGAATTAGATCCTTTTTCAGAGATTTCCACGCTTGGTTCAAGTTTGTCGTTTAAAGTTGGAGAAAATTCAGCAATAGAAGCAGCGATTAATATTCATGGAAATGATGTTATCCCAAATGAAGTGAAAAGTTTATTAAAGAGCGGTCGCCTATCTGTAAAGAAAATGCCGAAAGGCCAATTTAATGAGCTTTATCAAGATTATGTGTGTAGCTGTGTACTTAGAGTGGCAAATGAAATATTTTCAATTCTTCATGATGAAAAGGTTTTTGTAACAGCGCTCGATAAATTGCTAAATACCAAAACAGGGCATCTAGAAGAATCTCCAATTTTATCGGTCTGTATATCACGTAACACATTACACTCCCTCAATATGGATAATATTGATCCATCTGATTGTATGAGCAACTTTGTTCATAAAATGTCCTTTAAAAAAACCAAGGGCTTCGAGGCAGTAGAACGCCTTGAGCCTGAGTGTTTGGAAGGCGCGTAGTGCAACAGCTAACCAGTCGCTTCACGGGACTGGTAAGCCGTGCGTTCGGGAGCTCATATGGTATCATATGAGTATGGACTTTGGGTAAAGGGGTGTTATACTGAGGCTCAGAAAGGTTCGGCGTCTTATACGGAAACCATATATACATTGTTGGGCAGCTAGGCGGCGGTCACACAACAACCGACGGTACTGCTGAACACCAAAGGTGGACAAGGCGAGGTAGATGTGAACAAACGCAAAAGGAAGGCGAAGAAGAACCAGAAAAGCCGCAACAAGGACCGCCTGCAGAAGCAGTGGAAGGCCGAGCAGGCCCAGATACTGTCGTTTCGCAGAAAAGCGCCGTACATGAAAACGATCCTGCGGTCACGTGGCTGTCAACTCTCATTCTTCGACTTCCTTGACTCGTATGAAGCCGAGTTTGCCAAGTTGGTTGATGAGTACTTGGCGTCTCGTCCGACACTCGTCGGGATTCACGAGGCTGACGATAAGGAGTCAGAAAGTACAGATTGGGAGCGTTTCGGCGGAGCCGCCGATTGGCAGCAAGTTTTCTACAATTGCGATGATGATGCCACGAAGACGTATGGTAGGGAGGATAAGCGAGCCAACGTAAAGGGGAGCACGGTCACCCTCCGGGATACGAATGGTGGCATACACACAATGGTCCGCATTTGCAGAAACATGAAGTGCGCGTTTCGGCACAAGGAGTGGAAGTATGGCCTGAAAATTCCAGCGCTACTACACGAGATCGGGCACGTGATCGATGTAGAGGAACAAATTAATTTCGATCGTGAAAGAGAGACCTGTCGCATCATCGACGCAGAGGTATTTGCGAACCGCTACGCCCTGGACCAGTGCGTGCAACGGGGGTACCGTCAATCCCTTGTCATATGGTTGGATTCATGGCGTGCATATGTGGAAGCCAAAGACTATCGCGGCGAAGTCGCACGGAGAACCCTGGATGGGGCACCGTCAGAAGCGGATATCTTAGATTGGAAAACTCTCCTGTCACAAGACATAACTGAGGACGAGTTGAAAACGATTGGCGAACGTGGCAGGCGAGCCCTCAGCGGTGATTGAGATTTCGCCATGGAACTGCCCAACAAATCGTTGCAGCCGCCGTAGCACTCGTCCGATTGGTCGACGCGGTCAGGATTGGAATAGTATTCGACCTGTCAACTTCCTTGGCTCCGTGCTACGCGGCTGAACTCAACGTTAAGGAACGAATATGATATCGTATGAGTATGGACTTTGGGCAAAGGGGTGTTATGCCGACAGTTGGGTACTTGTGGATTCTTATCTGGAAACCATATATACATAGTTAGCATCATCCACGAAAAAGCGTTATGAAGAAAGTCACTTCACTCAGAAAATGCCGACGGTGTGGCGAACGTAAGCCTAAGGAAGTGTTTGTAGACACATCAGGGGCACGGAATCCAAGAGGTAGATACTGCAGTGATTGTCATCTAATTCGCGTAGAGGAGTGGAAGCAGGCTGCAATTATGGAGAAAGAATCGAAGTTACGAAAGCTAAAGATCATATATGGCGAGTGGTGGCAGCATTATTGCCTTCCGCAAGAATTCGCATATGACATATATGTCGAGAGAGATTTCTGTCCATATTGTGGTAGCAAGCTTCCCCCTCAATATGTAGGAGCAGATTCTTCAACATTACCTTTTAGAGGTCGTGCCCAACTAGATCACATGGATCCCCTACATCTTGGTGGTGAGGATTCCATTCGCAACGTCGTTTACGTCTGTGACACGTGTAACTACAAAAAGGGACGAAGCTCCTTCTTGGATTGGCTCAAAGTACTAAAGCCAAAGTATCGAGAGCTGGGTCGAGAGATATATGAGGTTAAGCATGGTCATCCTCCTGAGTCATTTGAACCAGGTGAGCCAAATGAACGATGTGATGGCTTAAGTGCGGAACTCTGCATGGATGAAGAGGATTTGCGTAACCTTTATCCTAAACCAATTGTAGATGGTCCACCCAAAGACCATTGCATAACTATCACCTTGTCAGTTTCAGTTGATGATGTTGGTAACCTAAAGTTCGATACAGAAACGACTGATAACAAAGGAGTAGAGCGTACCGGCTAAAGTCGTCCGCTCACTCCTCGCGTTACCCGAAGTTCAACGAAATTCAATCGAACGAACGAAGTTACCTGCTGATTAGGGAAAAGAATTTTAGGAGATTAAAGAATTAGAGAATTGGAGGGAAAAGAGCATAAGTGCACAAGGGCATAGGAGCACAAGGGCATAAGAGGATATGAAGATAGGAGTACATTTAGAATGTAGAATTAAGAATTAAGAATTTAGAAGTTGGAGAATTAGTGGATTAGATATTGGGGAATAAGAAGATAAGAAGATAGGAAGATAAGAAGGTAAGAGGGTATGAGGATACGGGAAAAGGCAAAAGAAAAAGGGGAAATTACGAAGATTGCCGTCCCCGACAGGAAAGCAAGATAGCTAATATCGAGGACAAGCTCAACGGCTTTGCTCCTTCGCAATGACAAATTTTTTAAATAGACACTATGAAAGCCGGATCTCCCGCTGGTTATTTTGTTCGGTTATAATCAGCCATTGATACGAGCTTAGCCAAAGTGACTGTCTCAATTTTTTAATGAACCTTCAAAGTTTTACTTCTTGATGTTCTTATAGTCTTGCCATATTCGATGGGGCCTGGTTATCTCTTTGTAAAGCTCCGGCCTTCTTTGCTGAAAGTTCCTGCTGTTCTTGCGGGCGATTCGAAGTCTTTTCAAATCAAATTCCGCGGTAATATAATGCTCTCCTGTTTGCCGGCAAAAAGCATCAATTTTATTCGGGTATTGTGCAAGCATTGTCCCTGCTCCGTAGTCCTGATTTGTACATATCATTGAGACAAGGTTTTGTTCCATAAATGTTTTGACGTAATAATCCTGGATACTACCTCCCCTGCCGTTAATCCAGACGATGATCTCAGCACCTTTTAGAGAAAGAACGCTGTAGGTTTCGGGAAAATAGCCGTCATAGCAGATAATGATACCGATCCTGGCAAAATCCAGGTCAAATACAGTCAGGTTATTACCTTTTTTCATTATCCATTCCGGGTCGTTTTCAATAAACCACTGTTTATCTTTTCCCGATGGCGGCTTTGAGTAGGCGGGCATTTCGTCATAAGTATCCACCGCTGCGTGTGTCTTATAATATTTGCCGACAATGTCGCCATTGCGGCCAAACAACAATGCCGTACTCGAAAACGATTCGTCTTTAAACACCTCCCAACAGCCAACGATAACATAAATATTATTCTCTGCCGCCGCTTTGGATATTTTCCGGGTCTGGGGTCCCGGTACAGAGATTCTGCCCAGATGGTATTCAGGGAAAACAACCAGTTGCACACCATCGCCTGCCGCTCTTTCAACATACTTGACAACCGACTCAACAGGGTTGCATCCTTCCTTGATTTTAAGCCATTTGTCGTAGCCGTTAATTTGAACGGCAGCGACTTTGACCTTGTCAGGCCATTTTGCAATCTTCTCTGGATTTGTACTTTGCTGCGTGCAGGACACGGTCGCTATGAGAAATAAGATCAAGATTGCTTTTGAATTTTCCCCAATGCTCATGTTCATTTTCCTGTCAAATTTCTGTTGCTCCTTAACGTCCAAGGCAGTTTTGTTCGCCGCTCCTGGGCCATTACTTCTTGACGATTGCGACAACCCAGCCGCCCTTATAGGGTGTCGAGAGTGTTACAACACCGCCGCCCTGGATGGATTTTTTCATCAGGCGATAGCGTCCATCGGCCGAGGTCCGCGTGGTTACGCCCATGGAAACGCTAATCCATGTTAGATCGAGGGTGTCCATCGCGTCGGACAGATCAAGCCGGACAGACCCGCCGTTCGTGAAATACAGGACGTAGGCTTCTCCGGTTTTCGCCGCCAGGTATGCCTCGTTGCTCTGGCGGTCTGAAAGCAGGCCCATTTGCGGTGTGATGTCCCAAAACTTAATCAGGCCCTCCAGAATTCGCGCAGCCTTGATGCTTGCCCTGGCGTAGTCGTTTAGCCCGTTTCCGGCATCCGGACGGTGAAACCTGGCGCTAGCCGAGCCGCCAAGGATGTTTCGCCAGAATCGTTCGACACCATCCTCGGGCCCGCCAGTACCAAAGCTATAATAGCCACTGCCATATATCTTGGTGTGATTACTGGGGCGCGGATTCGTATTGACTTTCTGCAAAAGCCACTGCAACCTTTCCCAGTGCGTCTGATTGTAGTTCCGGCTGTTCACCTGGGAGATATCGGCAAACATGTAGTGCCCGGCATCTTCAAAGATGAGCGATGTATGCTTTGCTTTTTCAGCCATGTATGCATCGTCGAACATGTCGGTCGTGCAGACCGTCACGCCCTTTTCAGCGGCCCTTGTCTTGATGAACCGAATCCAGTACCGCCCCCAGCCAGCCTCAGATGATGTTTCATTATTCATGCAATAGAGGACATGACCATAGGGCAAGCTGCAAGAGAGCATCTTTTCGACGAATGCCTCCTGATGTTTCCGTATCAAATCATAGCGGTTTATGTAATTACTCGTGCCTTTAACGGCATGAAAGAAAGGATGTGCATCGTTATAGAGCTGTCGGTTTGTGTATTCCTTTGCGAAGCCTGATTGTAAGTAGGTGTAGTTGATGTTGTTCCCGGGGTTCCAAGGACTGATCTCCCAGTGTTGTGTCGCATAGTCGAAGCGGTCCCAGACCTCGATCTGTACAATTATTTCCCTCTCGGCGGTCCACTTCAGCATGTTCTGAAAGCGCCTCCAGTATTCCTGGTTCCATTGGTTAAGATCAAACTTTCCGTCCGGCAGCAGCTTATGCGGTTTCAGGTGCTTGCCTTCCCGCTGGCTCATCGTATTGCGTACGTAGTTTGCCCCGACCGCCTTTATTTCATCGAGATGTGTTTTGAGGTCATCAAGCAAGAATATATGATCGGTCTTACTTCCACCCAACAGCATCACGGGCTTACCATTGTATTGCCAGTAACGTGGATTTTTCACATAGGGTTGAATGCGGTCAGTATTGCTGCCTTTGCCAGACAACGGCAAGACGGCAGCCGTGTTGAAGACGACCGGCGCGGCCGCGAACCGACCGCCATACACGAGTTTGTTCTTTTCATCAGTACGTTCCCAGGCGACGGTTTGAGCATTCGCGTCTAATGTAAACAGGCAGGACGTTAGCAATATCCAAATCAAAGCATGTAATCTCATACAAATCTCCTTTCAATAGTCCCAGTTATTCGTATAGCGAATTCAACTCATAAGTGCAGCGCACAGACAAAAAGAGCGTGAATTTATTTTATGCCTTTTTTGGTGTAAAGTCCACTAACATCCGTTTTCAGTTAGAACTGCATCAACTGTTTTTCCCTGTTTAACCGGCAAACATAACCGGTACTCGGTAAAGCAGTTTTTGTGAGGGGTCTCACATCATTTTTGAATGTGTTAATTTGAATCTCTGTGCTTTCCAATTAGCAACGGAATCGGCCATTGAATGCCTGGACACATACGCCAAAGCTCAGTGCAGATATGTTTCGCCCGTTATGGGTAGAAGCTCTACTGCGAAGGATGGAGATTTCGATATTATAATTTCGAGTTTATAATTTTATGCGACGAGTGATTTTGCAATATCGACGGCGGAGGCGGCGTCGGCAGCGTAGCCGTCGGCACCTATTTTGTCTGCGTAACCCTGTGTTACGGGCGCACCGCCTATCATAATCTTTGCAGAAACGCCGGCATCTTTAATTGCCTTTATTGCTTTTTCCATGCCGGGCATTGTCGTAGTCAAAAGTGCGCTCATGCCGACCACCTGGACACCCTGAGTCTTGATCTGCTCAACGAACTTATCAGGATTGACATCCACTCCGAGGTCAATAACGTCAAAGCCGGCACCTTTCAGCATCATTGCCACTAAATTCTTACCGATATCGTGTAAATCACCCTGGACGGTCCCTATCAGACATTTTCCAATAGGTTCAACTCCGGCCTTTACAAGCTCGGGCTCAAGGATTTCCATCGCCATTTTCATTGCCCGGGCAGCAATAAGCACCTCAGGTATGTAAACCTCATTTTTCTTGAAACGACCGCCGATGACGTCCATACCGGCAATTAGTCCGTCATTTAGCACACTTTCGGCCGGTGTGCCTTCTTCAAGAGCGTCTTTTGTGATTTCAACCGCTGCGCTTTGGTCGCCTTTGATAACTGCATCAGCTAATGCTTTCAAATCCGCCAT
Source organism: uncultured Pirellulales bacterium (assembly GCA_964634515.1). Classification (GTDB taxonomy): domain Bacteria; phylum Planctomycetota; class Phycisphaerae; order Sedimentisphaerales; family Anaerobacaceae; genus NIOZ-UU13. The sequence continues at coordinate 6,934 of CAZWME010000243.1, forward strand.
CTTAAGTTCACCTCAATAAAACAAGCTTTTCTGTTTACATACGTTAATTTGTTTGTCCG
>CAZWME010000244.1:0-6989 GCA_964634515.1 uncultured Pirellulales bacterium
TGTCTGGCCGCCCTTATCTCCGACACCTATCGTCAGGTTTTTGATGTCCCGCATGTTCACACCGGTGTCGAATATCACTTTTAGGTCAATCGACCACTGTTTCCACACGGACGATTGTACTGCAGCAGGATTATCGGGATGGGGTATCAGAGCAGTGTTGCCTGCATTGTCTTCGACAATCACATATAAATTGTCGGGTGAATTTATCGGCATGCCGACATCTGTCACTGTCTCGAATGGTCCGGCCGAATCAGCGGTACCGCTCACTGTCGGCATGGACAGGATGGAGGTCGTCGTAGCCGGATTTGCCATTCCGACATTAGCAGACACAGCCATTCCTACAAAGACCTGCTGAGTCATCGTAATGGTTACGGGATCGCCAATCGGCTCCCAGGTGACAGCATCCGAAGAGTGGGTAGCTGTAAATATGTTGCCCTGACGTTCGACTCTTACCCAGTGCGGCAATACTATTGTAGCGGGGAACGGCGGTTCTTCCGCCGTGCCTGCAAGGTCTGCATTCTCAGTAGTTCTCCATCGCAGGAAGGCCTGTCCGGTTGCCCTTGCCCCGCACATTGCAAAGACCGAGCCGGAATCCAGGGTATTACGAATCATTACACCTGATACAGCCCAGTCGCTCGTGTTCTCAAGACTGTCTATCCTGACTGTGATACTACCATTGCCTGTGAGTTGTTTGTAGGCGAAGCGGAATCCGTCAGAAGTACCGTTAACTCCGGTTCCACTGGCGTCGATGGTGTATCTGTCCTTATCTGCATCGTATTGGAAGTCGCCCTGAGGAGCAGTGCCTCGATACCAAAGCTCCAGCGCATCAGCCCATTCCCAAAATGCCCAGTTATTATTCGAAGTTATCGGCAGAGTCGCTTCGGAAAAAGTCGCTGTGCCTGTATTATCATAGAGGACAGGTGCAGACTGAAGTCCGCTGTTTACGAAGCCTGTCTCGACGAGATGTTCACCAGCTAAAAAGTCCGGATTGGGATAACCTATTGTTGAGCCGTTTGATGTGCTATCGAATCCATCTATCCAGGTCAGGTATATCCTGTCACTTCCGGGTGCACCTTCGTCAATGTCGTTGTAGTTCTCGAAATCATCAATAACCAGGTAATTAGCAGTAGTAAAGCTCCAGATATTTCCTTTTATGGGACTCTGAGGATCACCGGTAATAACTTCATCTACTCGCCAGTAGTAAGTTGTGTTAATTTTAAGGTTGTCCAGAACAGTGGTAGCTATATCCAATTGTTCCTTACGTACATGACCTCCTCCAACCATTGTAGCCTGAGCTAATTCATCGGCATCCTCACCGATATAAAGATCATGTTTAGCCTCACTGGTGGCTGGCACCCAGCTAAGTCTTGGATTCTGAGAAACATTGGCGGCACCATTAGCCGGAGCGACTAAGGTTGCTCTAACTACCGACGACAGTGCTACCGATGGGATGGCTTGTTTCGGGATGAGAGAGCTTTCCCAAGATACAACTATATTGGCATTGCCGCCTTCCTGCATATACTCTACGATAATAGGATAGCTACCGGCATCGAGGGCTATAGTTCCTGATGTATCTCGTGCTGCATGAGTGCCCCAGTCCTCGACAACAAGCTGATTGTTCACATATATGCGTGAACCATCATTACTGCAAGTAGTGAATGTATATTTATCGCTCAGAGGTATTTCTATCTCGCCTCTCCATCTGACCGAGAACAACAAACGATTGACTCCCTGAGCGGGCATATCCTGATTCCAGTTGAAATCAATCTGCGGATCTACGCGAACCTCTATCGGAGTACCAGTTAAATCCGTTACATCAGAGAAATATTCGGCTTGCAGGCCACCGCTGCCCGCAGGTAATGTCGAAAAGCTCCAGACATCACCGGCTACCGTCTGGTTCCCTTCAAATTCATCCACTCGCCAGTAGTAAGTCGTATCATTCTGGAGAGTACCCGGTTCGTAGATTGCATCTACTGCAGTGGCTCCGCTGGTTGCATTTGCAACGGCGTCACGGTCTGTTCCGAAATACACCGTATGCAAAGTTGCATTCAGGCCGGCGTCCCAGCTTAAGTCCATATTGGAACCGACATATATAGCACCGTCAGCTGGTACGGGATTGTGGGCGTTACCTGGTAATATTGAAAAAGACCAGACCTTTCCGGCTACTTCCGTCTGGTCGTCCTTTATTGTTATAACACGCCAGTAATATGTACCGGAAGGCAAACCATCCGGATATGAAGTTCCCAGTCCCCAGACAAGCGATACTGTTTGAGCAATTTCCTCTATCAGTGCGGTATCTGTCATGCCTTCCACATCGGCAAGATTATCGCCGAAATATATCTTCTGGGAGGCCATTCCGGCTCCTGCCGACCAGGATAGTACGGGATTTGAATTGCCGATGACAGCATCGTCTGCCGGATCGGGACTGAAAGCCGCAGGAGATCCAACTACCGCACAAACACAGGATGGATCCATGCCCGGGCTCGTGAATTGAAGACCTTCGATGATAGATTCGTTGGTCAGTGGATCGCCATTTTCATCAAGCAGATCGGTAACTTTAAATGCAATACCGCCAATCAATTGATTGTTGTTTGGCCCGGGAGTGCGATTTAATGCTATGTCGGGTTCGCCGGCAACGCCGGGTTTCCACTTGCTTGCTGGAACAACTACTTTCTGTCCCAATACTCCACCCGGCAGAATCGCCTGGACGGCGAATTCGTCATTGCGTCCGGCTTCGAAGATAAAGAAGTCAAACTCGTCGCCGTTTGTGTCCTGCCAGGTTGGAGAACCGCCGAAATTTATTGTCTGAAACTCCGGAGGCGTTGCACCGTTACGAGGCGCAAAGCTGTTTAAGTCGAAGTCATCTATTGATGTAATGTCACCGGCTCCAGTTACATTGACCACACCTGTACTCTCACCCAGAACCAGGTCCTCAAGAGGGGTGTTGTGGTCGATGAATGTAAAGCCTTCCAGCCAATACTGGGGTGGTTCCGGAGTTGTATCTTCAGTGTACTGTACGTCAAAATCGGACATGCCGTAGAAGTCCGCCTGGGCAGGTGCTGCCAACAGTAACATTGCGAACAGGGTCAGGTTGATTGCTATTTTCTTAGCCATTGCCATCCTCCAAAACTAAATTGTGTTATTTTGACTGGGATCGCAAAACACAATATTTTTCGAAGTTTCCAAACTTACTGACAAAATAATATTACCAAATTCAGCCGGAAAATTCCAGTGAATTTTAAACTAAATGTTGAAGCCGTCATTGCCCTGAGCCTGCCCAAAGAAGTGCCCGATAGCAAGGTAAATTAATTATGGTGTTCTATGTTCCGCCGACAGGCCGAAATCATAGGGAGTAATATTTTCAGCCATCTTGTCGTAAGAATGACCATCGATAAACAGGCAGTTCACGCGTTTGTTATGTCGGTCGCGTGCCATTCTTCGTGAACCGTCCGAGGCCGACGGCAGATGGTTCGGATTCCAGACATCCAGTGACTGCATTTTAACTTTCATTGTATCCGGGGGGTCGTCTTTTAATATGATTTTAATATGACCCGCATCCGGAATATATTCGTAGTCTCCCATAAAAATCGTGGTCGCATGGCGGGGAAAATCATCCAGTTTGGAAAAACCGAAAAACTCCGTTAAAGAGCCCTCTAAGTCGAAGGCATTAGTGCAGTAGTCAACCGTTTGCTCCTTATATGGATAGCTCGGGCAGTCAAATATATCGACTTCATAATAATTCTCGAAATTTTTAGATTGCCCGCCTACATAAGGCATAAACAGAACGGGCCATCTCATATCTATGCCGGTATATACAGCAACGCCCGGCCGTAATTCGGCCCGTGGAACTTGGTAATCGTAATCGTTTGCATAAAGATGCATTGCCACACCGATCTGCTTGAGATTTGCCAGGCATCGGGTTGCTTGCGCCTGTTCTTTGGCCCTGCTGAGGGCCGGCATGAGAATTGCCAGCAATAACGCAATGATAGCGATAACTACCAATAGTTCAATCAGCGTAAATCCCTTAGAGAGTTGTTTATTTAACATTGCTCACTCCCTTCTTCTATTAATTTAAACTACATTGACAACCGAACTTAATTGTCATATCAGCACTGTATTGTATATTCTATATTCCCTTTAAGCAAAACTAAAAAAGGCTGATTTGGAAAAACAGGCATTATCATTGAACGTAGAACATGCCCTTATAAAGCGAACTTTCGGTGGCCATCAATTTCGTTTCTATTAGACAAGAAATCCTTATTTTTTGAAGAAAAATGTAGTAATATAAACTTCTTTTAGAATGAATATGCCTTATAACCTTTTCATTGGTGCAAAACAGAATTCAACAACTAACATCGTAAGGAGGAAGCAATGCAAAGCGTAAATATTAGATTTTCAATTGTTAATATTATTTTATGCTTGGTTCTTGGATTTACTTCCACTATTTCTGCCCAAGTTCCATCACAAACTCATCTATCAGTCATCTTGGCCGGTATGGGTGTTCAAAAGGCAAAAAAAAGTGAAAGTGAAACAGTCAAATATTCTGCTGACGAAGAATGGTGGTTGCGGCCGCATCGATTGCTTCAAACAAATCTTCGCGAAATTGATGCAACGATGGATCTTGACCGTTATTTTAAGGAGGTTAAAGACTTCGGGGCAAACGTAGTGCTTTTCAACGTCGGTGGTATTGTAGCAAACTATCCGACAGACCTGGAATTTCACTGGCAAAACACTTATATGAATGGTGATATGGTCGGGACCGTTCTCAAAAGACTCCATGCTGAAGGTATTAGAATGATCGGTCGTTTCGATTTCAGCAAGATTAATGAAAAATTTGCTGCAGAACATCCCGATTGGCTCTATGTCAGTGAAAAGGGCAGGCATGTAAACTACAATGGTCAGGTGCATACTTGTGTGATGGGCGGCTACCAACAGGATTACCTGCTTAAGATTCTGAATGAGGCGTTGACCAGATACCCGCTGGATGGCGTGTTCTTCAACATGATAGGTTTTCCTCAGACGGACTACAGCCGAAACTTCCACGGTATCTGCCAGTGCCAAAACTGCAAAAAGTCGTTCAAGGATTTCTGTGGGCTCAATCTTCCAAAGCATGATGGTGATCCTCAGGCCCTGCGCAAACACCAGCAATGGAAAAACATCCAGGTCGATCGGCAATTCGATCGTGTGAAAAATCTGATAAAATCTATACGCTCCGATATTGCTATATGTACTTATACGGTCAAGCACATCGATTTGATTCGCAAGGAATCAGGTGCACCGCTTGGCCAGGAGACTTGGGATGATGTAGAACGTGCCCAGTGGACATTATTGACAACCGAAAACAAGCAGTTGGCCAACACCACGGTTCATTTCTATCGAATGATTTTCCGTTATTCCGCCGCAGCACCATACCTGCACTCACGCCGGTTGTTCCAGCAGATGGTAAATGGAGCATGGCTTGATTTTTATTGCATCGGGCCCTTGCAACGCCTGGAAGATCGCGCCGGCTTAGGGCCCATCAGTGACATCTTTCGGTTCCATGCAACTAACGAAAAATGGTTATTGAATACTGATTCAGCGGCTCAAGTGGGCCTTGTGCGCCATGATGGCGATGATTACTGGGGCTGGGTACAGATACTCTCTGAAAATCATATCCCCTTCGATTTGGTTTCTTTCAGACATTCCGATTTGAAACGCTACAGGGCGTTAATCGTTCCCGAAAGCGGCGGTGTTAAAGCTCAGGATGTGCGTGCGCTGGACGCATATGTCAAAGGCGGTGGTAAGCTCCTGTTGAGTGGTCGAATCCCCAATGCACTAAACTGTATGGGTCGTCCCGGCCTGAAAAAAACTTGGCCTTTGCGTCATTCGATGTATGTGCGCATATGCCCTGAAGACAAGGTAAAACTGAACATGCTTGGCTTAAAAGATTTCGACTTAGTCCAGCTACGCGGTGATTTTCATGAGTACGAACCGGTCTCCGACACCAACCGAATGCTGCGACTTATTCATGATGTGATGTATGGCCCGCCTGAGAAATGCTATTACAAATCGGTTTCAGACATCCCTGCTTTGCTTGTGCGTAAGTATGGCGATGGAATGGCAGCTTCATTACCCTTCCAAATTGGCGCGATGTATCGCGAATGGGGAAACCTGGGTCATCCTATGCTGGCGATAGGTACGCTTGATAACCTGCTGAAACCCGAATGCCGATTGAAGGTCCAATCTTCGCCACTCGTTGAAGTTACGCATCGACAAGATCCTGAGGGATGCTTCGAATGGATTGCGCTCTACAACCATTCGGGACGGATGGAAAATTCTTTCCATCCGCCAATCCCAATCAGGGATATAGAGATTATCCTTCAACCGTTAAAAGATATAAAAAACGTAAGATTGTTAAAAGATAATCGACAACTCGGATTTTCAGTCACTAAAGATGACCGGATATGTATAAATGTCCCGGAATTGAAGACTTATGAAATTGTGCTGTTTGAATATTAAGTAAGACTTAAAAAAGTTAATAACCGCATAAGAGAAATTGGATGAAGATTAATAACTCATGTATTTCCGGAAAGTCTATACTTTACAATGTTCTACTAAATGCAATTTGTTTATGGCTATAATCTTTAGCGTTCTGTTAATGCATGTTTCATGGTCTCAGCACTGGCGGATTGCAAAATCTTCTCTGATAACTCCGTGAGCAAGGGATGTGGATCCTCAAAATGTTTTACAGGAATACCCGCGTCCTCAAATGGTGATAAATCAATGGAAGAACTTAAATGGATTGTGGCAGTTCCAGCAAGCTGATGCAGGAGAGTCAGTGCCTGTCGGAAAAATACTCAAAGGCCATATACTTGTCCCGTTTCCATGGGAATCAATACCGACTTGTTTAATACGTTATGGGTCCTCTGACCAGTGTGATCGTTGTCAGTGGCATCGGATACACCTTCCTGACATATGTCTCACCGGTAGAATGTATAATGATGCGCGAA
>CAZWME010000245.1:0-6983 GCA_964634515.1 uncultured Pirellulales bacterium
ATGATAAGGAAGTTGGCCGTAGTAAAGCTCCAGAGGGGGCCTGTCCACGGGCTGTTGGCGTTGGTGTTATTGACCTCATCGACACGCCAGTAGTATGTAGTATTCCAATCAAGCTGGCCGGGTTCATAGCTTTCTGAACCGAGGTTGCCACTGCCTTTTAATTCCAGAGAGGCTGCATCGGCGCCGAAGTAGATTTCATGTGATGCACCAAAACCCGGTGTCCAGGTGAGAACAGGCGTTTGTGTCACATCCCCAGCACCATTAGCCGGGTTCGGACTGCCGACAGCGCCTACAGTAGTAAAGCTCCAGACATCGCCTTTATACGTTTCGATAAGGTCAAACTCATCGGCACGCCAGTAGTAAGTCTTGGCCATTGTGAGTGGGCCGGGAGTAAAGTCAGTGGTTCCCTGCGGAAGGCCGCCTGTTGCACTATCCACTTCATTAAAACTTTCGCCGAAGTAAACAGTGTGCAGTTTCGCACCGAAGCCTGGCATCCAGCTAAGCTTATCATTCACAGCTACAGCCTCGGCGCCATCAGCCGGCTCCGGAAAGTATGCAGTCTTCGGGGAAATACTAAAGCTCCAGACATCACCCTTCCACGGGCTGTTCGGATCGGTGTCATTGACCTCATCGACCCGCCAGTAGTAAGTTGTACCCGGAACAAGACCATCCGGATAAAGAAATCCGGGGAAGCCGACAACTAAAAACGCTTCACCCTGGTTACCCACAAATGTGCCTTCGGCGCCTTCGTTTAGAGCATCGAAGCTTTCACCGAAGTACACGTCGTGCGTGACCGCGAAACTCCCCGGTCTCCATGAGAGATTGGCCCAGGCGGCTTCAACCACAGCTCCGTCTTCCGGATCCGGGTCAAAAGCAGATTCCGGGCCGCCGTCTTCTTCGTCAAACTCTCCCTCATAGAAACGGACATGGTCCAGCCATATTGTCATCGTGGAGTCCACGAACGAGAATAGAAACACCACGGGGGACATCGTGTCATCCGCCTGAAACGTATGGTGGATTCTTGTCCACTCCGTCGTCACCGGCAGGTCTGTCACTCGAAACAAACGTGTCCACGGGTCTTGATTCTGCAGGGCATCGATAATCAGCGTCCGATCTGCTTCTGCCTTCGTCCAGAAGTCCACGGTATAAGTTGTATTCGCCGTGACGGCGATGCCGGCGCTGTTGTCGAGCGTCAAGTTATGGTTCGATGTGCCGTCGCCAACGTCTGTAATGTCAATCCGTGCTGACGCCTGGCCGACTCTTTTCTCTACTGTGTCAATCGTCAAGGTTGCCGCTGCCGGTGCACGACTGACAAGACCCCATCCTGACACAGGCTCCTCAAAACCGGGGTCCATTAACAGGTTTTCGACTTCCTTTGAAAAGGCAGATGAAGTCAAAATCATGCCTATCACAAGCGTGATGCTTAGAATGAGTTGGTGTATGCGTGTCTGATTCATCTTGTTTCCTCCTGATTTTAATTGTAAGATGACAGGAAATTTCGCTCCGACCACACACCGAAGCATGTGGTGTTCTCAATAATCATTTCAAATTCTTCTACGTTAATTGAAAACTATTTACAGTTTGCCTTTACCTCCTTTCTTTAAATACCAGATATGAACTGTTTACTAAAAACATAAAAAATCTAAGTATGAAGCACATAGTTACTACTTAAACCTTATACCTGGGGTAATACATAAAAATTCCTCCTCTATCGAAAAATACGAAGAATTGTACCCACTGGATGAATTTAAAACCAGGGATGCCCGACCTGCGCAGGCACAAAATTCACTAAATATGTTTATACAAGATTATCTACCTTCCCGTCAAGGAAAATCTTTCTATTATGTATTAACATACTTTATTTGAAAATTGAGTAAAAACGGGAAAGGAAATGGGAGGGGTATTGATTAGTTGGAAGAGCTTATTCAATCTATATGCAACAGGTCTTCGATACTGATCTAAGATAAACGGGGCCTATACCAAATAGGTATAAGCCCCGAATTTACAAATCTATTACATTAGCCGCACAATTTTACTTAACAGCTAAATCCCGTCTTACGGCGCCGGTGGATAGAGCCGAATATCGTCGAAGAACACCATGCCCGAACCGCCAGCAGTTGGATTAGCCCTGTTGCCGAAACCAAGAGTAATCGTATTTACATTGGTGAGGTTAATACTCTGATCGGCAAAGTCCTGCAAGTCGATGCTCCATTCGATCCAGGAACGGTTCAGAGCCGCCTCAGGATTGTCATTATCAACACCAGCGCTGAGGTTTAGGACAACATACATCGTCTCAGCTTCGTTAGATGAATTACCTCTGTACCAGATCACCAGCCTGTTAACGCCATTAGCTGTCCAGTCACGATTGGAAGTTAATGTCAAGGTCGCCTCGGATTTCCCGACGGCATTGTCATAGTAAAGCGGCATCGACTTATTGCCGCCGTGGACGATAGTTTCTTCATAAAATGGAGGATCTAAATGACCAGTCTGAGAGCCGTTTGTCGGATCGTCGTAACCATCCCACCAGGCGTTATAAATTCTGTTGCTGTCCGGTGTAGCTTCTTCAATGTCATTGTAGCTCTCCATATCGTCCACAATCAGGAAGTTGGCCGTGGTGAAATTCCAGAGGGGGCCTGTCCACGGACTGTCCGGGTTGGTGTTATTGGCTTCATCGACTCGCCAGTAGTAAGTGGTATTCCATTCAAGCTGTCCGGGTTCATAGCTTTCTGAACCGAGGTTGCCACTGCCTTTTAATTCCAGAGAGGCTGCATCGGCGCCGAAGTAGATTTCATGTGATGCACCAAAACCCGGTGTCCAGGTGAGAACAGGCGTTTGTGTCACATCCCCAGCACCATTAGCCGGGTTCGGACTGCCGACAGCGCCTACAGTAGTAAAGCTCCAGACATCGCCTTTATACGTTTCGATAAGATCAAACTCATCGGCACGCCAGTAGTAAATTTTAGCCATTTTAAGTGTGCCAGGAGTATAGGTCGTCGTTCCCTGAGCCGGGCCGCCGGTTGCATTATTGACATCGTCAAAATTGTCGCCGAAGTACACAGTGTGAAGCTTGGCATCGAAGCCTTCTGTCCAGGTCAGTACTACATCCAGAGCGATAGACTCGGCACCATCAGCCGGTACGGGCTCATAGGCGGTTTTTGGGGCAATTGCAAAACTCCAAATGTTTCCCTTCCAGGAACTATTGGGGTCGGCTTCGTTGACCTCGTCGATTCGCCAGTAATAGGTTGTTCCCGGCTGCAGGCCCTCCGGGATGGGGAAACCGGGAAAGCCAACGACCTGAAAAACGCTGCTCGTGTTACCGGCAAACGTTCCTTCGGCACCGTTGTTGACGTCGTCGAAATCGGTGCCGATGTACAAATCGTGGGACACGGCAAAATCCCCGGATCTCCAGCTCATGTTTACCCAGGTTTCTTCGATAAGCTCACCGTCTCCGGGTGTCGGACCGGTAGCAACCGGAAGACTTTTACGGCCAACAGGTCCATATACGATAAAATCGTCGAAGTCCATCGTGCCGCTGTAAGCCTGAATCCCGACCCTCCCGTCAGTCCACACAGCATGCTCCAAATCAAACATTTCAACATCATTCACATAACCGGCGAGGCCTGTTTTTGTGACAACCAACTTAATGTTATGCCAGCTTCCCACTTCCAAAGAGTTATTTGTCTGAGCCAGCATCTGACTTGTACCGGCGTTGTATATATATGGTCTGGATTCGGTATTCGTCCATCCGTTTACTATCCATCTATACATATGGGTATTAGGCCCATTACGGTCGGCCCACACAGTCGGCACCGGTTCCTGTACTCTAAAGAGCACATTAACCGGAGCATCTCCTTCGGTAAGCGGCATCACCTTGAATTCAATAGTGTATTCTTCCCATTCATTACTCCATTGATCCGCCGCGACCATTGATGCCTGCCAGGGATCAGCCATGGCGAGCTGGTGATATACACCATCGGCAACCTGCCAATCCCCCGTTATCACTTCCCATTTATCCTCAGATTCCGCAGGATTCTCGAAGTCGTCAAAGAAATATGTCTGTGCGTCAACAGGGGAAGAAAACACTGAGATGAAAACTATAGCTATAAGCGTTTCGAATGCCATGAATCCTTTAACAATCATTTTTTCTCCTTCTTTTATTAGAACCTAAATTTGGATTTACTGTGTCGGTTCCACCGGCTTGTAAAGCCGAATATCATCGAATAAGACTATACCCGAACCGCCGGTTGCCCCTATTATATCAAAGCCAATACTCAATGACGTGACATTGCCGAATTCCTGATCGAAAACTGCCGGATCAATCGACCATTCCCGCCACTCTGCCTGTGTCAAATCACCATCATAAGCCGCTTTAGTATCATTTACTTTTAGATATATCTGTTCAGTGGCGGAATTACCCTGGTCACCATAAATCCACAGAGACAATCTCTCATATGCATCAGCAGCCCAATCCCGTCCGACGGACAGGTCATCAATGCTAACCGTGACTTCTGAATAGCCTGCAACAGTATTATCGTAGAATATCGGAGCCGATTGGAGCCCGCTATGAACTATATCAGTCTCGACAAAGTGTTCGTCATTGGCAAAACTTGGTTCAGGATAACCCATTGTCGAACCGTTTACTGACGGATTATCAAATCCATCAATCCAGATCAAATAGATTCTCCTGCTGCCTTCCTGGTCGGGATCAAGGTCACTGTAGGACTCGAAATCTTCTATCACGGTATAGTTCCGAACGGTAAAGCTCCAGACATCGCCTTTCCGTGGGCTAATCGGGTCCGCTTCGTTGACATCATCGATCCGCCAGTAATATGTCGCGCCATATTCGAGCGGATTTGGGGGGGCAAATGTCACCTCATCAAGGTTTTGGCTCGCAAGTACGCCCCGCGGATCAGCTACACTTGCCTGGTTGACATCGTTGAAATCGTTTCCTAAGTACACATTATGTTTGTCGGCGTATATTCCAGGCGTCCAGCCAAGGTTACTTTCTCTCGCTGCTTCTTCGGCCTCATTGACAGGGAACGGATATTGAGCCTTCGTTTTGTCAATCGGTACGTACACGGCGCCGCTTAATCTTCCAGCATGTTCGTACAGAAGAGTTACAAGACCCCGCTGATTTTCCGAATCCCATACGATCTGCAGCAAATCACCGCCCTGAATATCTCCTCCACCTTCCCAGTCCTCGTCAAGCGATGAAGCAAACCGAGTACTAATCAGAATAGAGCCATCCGGACCTAAGCTGATGTGTTGAGGGTATCTCAAATTAAATTCCCCATTGGGATTATTCGCATCCACCAGACTTATACTGTCAGAAATGATTTCACCTGTAGCACAGTCAATAGAAACAAGCCGATGATTACGTGCTTCTGCAACCCACAAATCCTGTGTACCATCGCCGTTAACATCAGGACCAAGAATCATGAACGAGTTATCCCTGATACCATCCATATTGTAAGTAGCGACCTGAGTCATAGTAACCGGATTCCAGACATTAAGTTTGCTGCCCGTGGATGCGTTTATACCTCTCATTGCATACAATTCACCGACGCCGTCACCTGTTATATCGAGACCGAAACAAAAACCAAACGCGCCGGTACCATCCCTTCCATCGGCACTATCCGGAATATCCAGCCAGGTCAGTATATCCGCTGTACCATCCGGGCCTGTTCGATTTAAGGTCGTTCCATCATATACCTCAAACCAATCCCTTCTGGCGGCCCACAAATCCTGAACGCCGTCACCGTTGTAGTCATAGCCGAACGTGATGTCCTGCAGTACGGCGCTGCGACCCTCGATTTGCGGCAGGTAGGTACCCGTTCCATCATATTGGCCGTCTCCGGCCGCTGAAGGAATTACCTGCCCGATGAACTCGCCTGTTCCCACATTATAGTGCCTTGCACTAAGGCCGGTGGGCGCTCCAAAACCATAGTGGGCCGTATAGATATCGCCGCCGACATACGCGGGATCAAGAGGGCTGATCTCGATATCATTGACGTACGGCTCAGGCGTTCCCGTTGCCGCTGATCTTTCCCAGATTACAATAAAATCATCCCTGTAGCGAATAATCGACTGCGTGCTGTTATTTGTGTCATTTGAGCCGCTAATCAGGACATAATCAGCCATTGACAACTGTGTGACAAACATACATAGCATCACACAGAAAAATAACTTTTTCACTGTACCTACTCCTTCAAAAACAATTTAAAATACGTCCTGAACACATATCAAAAAACTCATTATCTTAAACATATCAATCGCTAATCGAAATGTGGAATTCTTTGCACCAAAGCACAGTTCCTTAAGACTCGGTGCCTTGCATAACAGCTCCTCCTAATAGTTGAAAAACTACGTGATATACGCCCACAGGATAACCTCAAAAGCTGAACAGGCACTAAATCACTCGTTAGTTTGTACTAAATTAACCACCTTCCCGTCAAGGAAAATCCCTTGATAAAGCAGTTTAGTCTATTTTTAGAATCCCACATACCGCCTCCGTGCTTTCAATTTAAAACGCCCAGCAGGGCATTTAAGCGGTGAACACATCCTGAGGGGCATCATTGGCGTTCGTTGCCGGGGTAGTTTTACTCTAAGCGCGATAATTTTTCTGAAGGTTTTGCCAGAGCAACAGGTTGTGTAGGTGATAATTACTTATCTCGCCACATATCTACGGTCATATCTTCGGCTTCGACGTATCCGGAGTGCCAGTCGAGGAACAACACATTGCAGCCTTTTGCGTGCCGCTCACGAGCAACTCGTCGTCCATCATTTATATGGTGACTCTCCGACATGGGCAGATGCGTACGAATAAAAATATCACAGCGTATGATTTCCGGGCTGTCTTCGCTCTCAATAATGGGACGCCAATCGCCATCTTCGTTGTCGGCCATATATATCGTATTTGCCGGCCTCTTGAACACTGAAACCTTGGTTGGCCTTCCAATACTGGTTCCGTTCTCGTCGTCTCT
>CAZWME010000246.1:0-6967 GCA_964634515.1 uncultured Pirellulales bacterium
CTCCACTCGATAAAACGTGCATTTCGAGACCGATTATTGCCATAGCCGTTATCGCAAGAACCAGAGCAGCACCTTTTTGCCTTGTTTTTTTCATTTTTAATTCAGAACCTTTCAAAGAGCACCCACAAAATAAAGATGTGAATTGGCCATCTTCTTTTCCCAATGGCCCTGAACTTTATGTTCTATATGAGTCCGAACCTCAACTGCATAACCACTCGCATCTTTTCGCCGGATGTTCCATTGGACTATTGCATGTGGGATTGACCAGTACTTTGTTTGGGCGACATTGCTTTTTTGCTTTTCTGTTAAATTGTATCTGAACACTTTATCATCTTTTAGCTGATAGCAGATCATATCCTCAGGCATATCAATCAAAAGCATTTTGTCGCTTGCAATATATTCATTATATGTTTTGGGCAGCCCTTTGGCCTTGTCGATGTCCTGCTGCATTTTCTCTAACATATTCAGCACGCTTGTGTTCACCTGCACTACTTTATAAGACCGGGGAATGTCTTTTATGAGCGTCTTAAATAATCCGTCAAGAATAAGAATCATGAATGGCAGAACAATTACTGCTATCAATACTTCTACTAAAGTAAAGCCTTTGCGCATATTTATCGCTCCCTTTCGGCCGGAATTATATTTTCTAAGACATATCTGGATAACTTTACTTTCACTTCTTTACTATAGCTCATGCCGTTTGCCGTTACTTCTACCAGAGACAATCCCTGCCATTGCCCTGCTGCCGCTGAGCTTTTGATATTTATATCAAGCTTGGGCCATAGACGCTTAAAGTCTTCATCCGGGATTGGTTTGCCCGTTATGGTAATGCTGTCGAGCTCGGCCTGGGCAGCAGATATACATTGCTGTCTTACCAACTGATAGCGATTGAACTTTGCAAATCCATACATTGACATTGCCAGGCCGACGAGAAGCATTCCTATAATGGCCGAAGCGACTATGATTTCGGTTATGAAGAAACCACTGTATTTTTTGTTTTTACCAAACACAAAAAAACTCCATTTACAACTGTTATGGGTAAACTGCCCCAGTTAAGCTTTTAATTACAGTGATACCCGGTGAAAATATTGCGTAAACTACAAATCCTACCATTGCTCCCATAATAAGAGTTAGACATGGCCACATTATAAACCTTGCGAGATTTACGTAGTAGTTATAGTTTGTACGGTAGAACGACTCGAGTGTTTCTAATATAGATAAAGTATTGCTCTGATTCACCTGTTCATCAAAAGCCCATGCTAAGGCAGAGCCCAATTTACTTTCTGTGACTGCTGTAGAAATATTATCTCCTTGCTTTACTCTTTGGAGCCATTTTTTGAGTCGTTTTCTAAAACAATTGTTTACATCCAGTTCAAGTGTATTCTCAATAGTGTCATCGACTGTGTAGCCTGCATTAAGCGACAGCCGCAGAAGCTCGACAACCTGTACCATCGAATAGTTATTCTCGAACCAGTGCAGGATGGGCAGATGCCATTTAATAGAGTCGCCTATTCGGGAGAGCAAGTACGGCTGCTGTGGACGTCGAGGCCGAAACCTTACGTAAATCGAAACTGGAATGATAATCAGGATAAAAAGTGCAAATACTGCCCCAATCAACCAGCCATAATCGTAACAAATAAAATGCGTAATATCCAATACTACTCGAGTAGCGAATGGAAGTTCTCCCCCAACCATTTCTTCCAGCACCGATTTGAACGTCGGGATTACGAATGTCATGAGTGTTAATAATACGAAAATAGTAAAAACTATCACGATTATTGGATAAAGCGGATGAACCGGGTTGATTCTTCTGCGATTATCGGCTTTGGTAAGCATATCTGCTTCGATTGCTCCAATCGCCAGCGGAAGCTGATTGATATGCTCGGCGGCAGCTATCATTGCTACGGCATGTCCGGGGCATTTCGGATAGCCACGTTTGATTGACTCGCTCAATGAATAGCCCTGAACCAGCCATTTTTGTATTTTTTGAAGAATTATTGAACGGGTATCTGATCGTCCACCGGCTGCGGACTCTAATGCCATCGGTAACGGCAGGTTCTGTCGCATGCTCGAACCAATCGTTGAGATAATGTATGTGGCTATCGCATGCTGTTCAGTGAGTGTGTAGGATATACCTAAACTAATAAAGATAATAAAGAAAACCAAAGCGAATACGCCCAAAGGCTTAAACGCAACAATTAAAGTAACTGAACAAAGAAGGCAGAGGAAAGTATAGAGAAACCATCTTGCACAAATCTGAGGCCATCTTTCGGAATCAGGATCCCGTTTTGATATCGATACTGATACAACTGTTGCAAAGAAAATAAATGGCGCAATTACCATAGCCCCGGCACTTTCGGCCTCTGCGGTAATGAATATTGACAGGGCTATAAAAGGTGATGTAAGCAGGGCGATAGCCGGCTTCTTAAATCCAAGGAAGATATAAAGAACCAACACTATTATTGCAATAACTGAAAGCATAATTTAACCTTATCCACCTAAAGCCGTAATAACCTGGACCATCGGCAAAAACATTGCAAGGACAGCCGAAGCAATAACCGATCCTACCAGAATCAGCATAATTGGTAACAAAACCGCCTGCAATCGTGACTGTCCGCACCTTGCCTGCTCAGCATACATCTGGCCCAGGCTGTAGAGATTGTCCTGCAGCTCATTTCGCTGCGTGCCAAGCTGGATGGAATACAAAAACAGTCTCGGTATCATCTTGCAAAACTGTCCTGCTTCTAAAATATTAGCTCCCTGCTCTATTTGGTCTGCAATGGCTTCACTTTCCAGAATAAGCTTTTCGCTTCCTGTTGCGCCTGAACTTAATCTCAAAGAAGCCGGCATATCACAACTGGCAGATACCATCATTGCCATCGCTTCGGCCATCCTACCGAGTACACTGCTATGATAAACTCTGCCTATCACGGGGATTTTCATAAATAACGATTCCTTAGATCTGCGCCCTGCTGCTGATGTGGAAAGTATCGCGAGCCCAACGAGTATTGCCGCAATGAGAAGGCCGACTACTATCCAGAAGGGGATTATATATGAAGGAATAGTTAGAAATGTTGTAGTTATCATATTCAATTGTCCACCAACCATTTCCTCAAGTACCGACTTGAACTGCGGGATTACATACAGGAACATTGCAGTTATAACGATAGCGCCTAACACCAGGATAACTACAGGATAACTGATTGCTTCGAAGATAATTCTCCTGGTCCGACCGGCCAATTCCAAATGCCTGTTCAGACTTGTCAGCATTTCGCTTAATCTGCCTGTTTCTACTCCTGCTTTTAGTATTCGTCCGTACAAAGGCGGAAAACGCTTTTGCCTCTTTTCAAAGGCTTCCTCGATACTTACACCTGTTTCGAGTTCACCTGCAATATCATCAATGAGTTTTCGCATCGATGTCGAAGCAACATCATTTGAAAGCTCTCGCAGTCCTTTTTCCAGAGGAATGCCGGCTTTGGTTATGGAAGCCAATTGCTGATTGAAAAGCATAAACTGATTTCTGCCGATAGCCGTTTTGAGCTTTTTGGGTTTGGCCTTGTCAATGGAGTTTACGGCAAGCTGCATTTGTTTGAGCTGTTCGCTCACCTCATCACGGCTGCCAGCTTCAATCGTGCCTTTCATCAGCCGACCTGCCGAAGTCAGTGCGTTATATTCGAATGTCGCCATTCTTCAATCCCTATCTAATTACTTAATAAAGTTGTTCTTATGTACAAATATACAAATTATCTCATCGGTTCAGGATTTATCCGAAGCTATTCCGCAAACCTTGTTTAATTCTTCCTGTGTTGTGATTCCATCGCTTACCAGGCGTTCTCCGTCTGCAAGCATACTGGTATGCCCTTTACACATCAACAAAGCCTCAAGTTCTTCGAGGTCAGCTTTGGCTAAAACGGCCTTTCGCAATTGGCTATCAAGCTGAACCATCTCTGCAATCAGCACCCGACCCTTATAGCCGGAATTAAAGCAGTCACTACAGCCTGCCGCTTCGAACAGACCTGTTTCCTCACTCTTTCGCTTACATTTATTACAGAGTTTTCTGACAAGTCTCTGGTTCAGCACCGCTGAGACGCTTGAAGTTACCTGGTAGGGCTCGATACCCATCTCCAGGAGACGCAGGAATGCACCAGCAGGTGTACCGCTGTGCATTGTACTCATTAGAAGATGCCCCGTCAGTCCTGCTTCGATTGCAATCTTTGCGGTTTCAGCATCCCGTATCTCTCCAATCATAAGAACCTGCGGGTCCTGCCGAAGCAGCGACCTCAAACCTATCGGGAATGTCATTTGGCCGTGAGGTGTTATCTGCACCTGCGTAGCCCCCTCAATTAAGATTTCAACGGGGTCTTCAAGGGTAACAACGCTTTTTCCGGGAAAGCTTTTTAGAATGTGCCGCAAATGAGCAGCTAATGTGGTACTTTTTCCACTACCGGCGGGGCCAGTCAGCAATAAAACACCCTGGTTTTTTGCGGCGATATTTTTCAATGTTGTGTGAATATCTTTTGAGAAGCCCAATTTTCCAAGATCCATAAGCTCGATATTGCTGTAGAATAATCTAACGACCGCTCGTTGACCGTGTATTGTCGGGAATACAGCCAGCCGCTGGTCCATAATTCGTTCGTCTTTGTTCTTACTGATTTCAATCCGGCCTTCTTGGGGTATGTCATTGCGGTAGGTTAAAAGTCCTCCTAAAACCTTTAGTCTTGCAATTACTTTGTCAGACAGGGATTTTGGTAGCTCTTCGACGGTGTTTAAGACGCCGTCGAGCCGATATTTTACCAATAATTCAGCACCAGTAGGTTCGAAATGTACGTCACTCGCACCTGATTTTACAGCTCTTTTGAGTAGTTCGTCCACAAGAGATACTACATCATGGGCATTTGGTTTCTGTTTGGCAGGGCTGTTCTCGTTATTACTCTTAACCATATTTTTATGGCCAAATAAAAAATTCAGAATATTCCATTATTTCATCTGTCAAATTCTAAGACGAAATGTAACCTCAAAACGTTACCCCAAAAAAAATATTTTACATTTTTTATATAAATTATGTTAACATATTCTTGATAGTAGCGTCTTACACTTAGAAGAATATAAGGCATTCAAAATGGGTGTTTATGTTTGGTAAGACCGTAAGTTACGGAATATTGTGGGATTTTGCTGTCTCTGAGTCCGTCAGCGAAGACCAGAGGTGGATATTGTCCACAATGCACAAACACGGGCAGGAGCTAATTACGCTGCTCTGGCGTATATTGGGTAACGAGCAGGATGTCTGTGATGCCTACCAGGATACTTTTCTGCAACTTGCACATTACGAGGGAGGACAGAAACCAGAATATGTAAAAGCTTATATTTTCCGTACGGCAAACAATGTTGCCATTTCGATGTTGAGACGCAAAGTAGCAGATAAAAAGAGAATTTCTTCGGCTGTTGTTAATGGAAAACAAGTAACCACGCCTGCTAAAGAGCTGGATTCTAAATATTTGCAGGAATCTTTAAGATGCTATATAGCACAACTGCCTGCACATCTAAGAAATGTTATAACTTTACGCGACCTGGCAGAATTATCTTATGCTCAAATTGGCAGGATATTGGGAATATCAGCGGGGACGGCGAGAGTTTATAGATGCAAAGCTCTACAGATATTAACTATATGGATGGGGAAAGAAGAAAAACTATGACAGGCATAAATAAAAATAATAAATGTAGGCGTATCAGGGGCTGGTTGAGTGGAGCAATAAACAGGCATTTTGATTCGGACGCACAATGGTTGCAAAAGCATATAGCTAATTGTCCTCGATGTCAGCGTCGCTTCGTATCGTATGGTAAAGTTAATCTTGCGATATCTTCCATAAAATCACAACCTCACAAGCTTGATTTATTAATGTGCGCAAATGCACAGACCATTGACGTACTTAAACACAGCCTTCGCCTGGCCAAGAAGGCCGGGATACTGAAAAAAATACGGCCTGAGCCAAAGTTTATGGAAAAGTATAGCAGATATACAAGCTCTGCGTTGAACGTAGCGGCTTGTATGGCGATTCTGTTTCTTATGAAGATCGGTGCCTTTTCCTCCTTAAATACGTTACAGACCCAAGGGCAAAACGTCATGAAAAAATATTATGCAAATCGTATTGGTGATGATTTGGCCGATGAGGTTTTCCCAAAACATACAAAGTTGCCGTCCCCGGTTAATACATGATTCAGTTGTAAACATTTAAGCAGGTTCCTATTTACAGTTCTACCTGAATAGAGTTTAGGCTTACATATCATTTTGACGCTACAAAAAGCGCTCTTCTGAAGTTAAGTATGTCTCAAATAATTACGATAAACATTTCAGTACGTTAAAATAATTTTAGGCTTTGATGCGAAATAATATCGGACGCACATTCGCCTTTTTTCTGATAAAAGCTGATTTGATTAGCTATAAATTATTACTTATATTTTAGTTAGCGGCATTTGCGGAGGATTTTTGATACTCAGTAGCAATGTAGATACAAAGCATGGGTGTTGAATGCTCTGTTTTTGACTACCTGAAAAGAGGGTATATTATTGCCGTAATATCTTAAATCCAGAATAAAAGAAACTGTTTATATTGAGGCTGTGGTCAAAATTATGGAACGGCTTTTTGGATTTAGACTTAAAAGAAAGCAGTCCGAAAAAAATCCCATTAGCGATGATTTGGAAATAAGTTGCGATGAGGAAATAAGCGGTCTGTCTCAACTTTATTGCCCGCAACAGGACAAAACCGTAAACGAAAGAGATGTACTGGACGTCCTGATGGAAATGGGAAAAATGACCGATAAGCAGTTCATCAAAATCAGGGAAGCCCACAAAAAAAGATCAGATTGTGACATATGTGAAATAATTACTGACCTAAAAATCGCTAATAAGGTTGATATTTTGATCGCCCAGTCCAAGCTGTATGACCTTGAGTTCAGACATATAGAGCCTG
>CAZWME010000247.1:0-2389 GCA_964634515.1 uncultured Pirellulales bacterium
GGTATCTCGTGGTTTGCCCTGCCACCTGCAAGCGGAATATTGGTATATCATTTCAACACTGGTGAATGGGAATTGTTGCCTCAAATAATACCTTGATATCCGAGAAGACAACTAAGATATCCGAGAAGACAACTAAAGCAATATTGCATTAGTTAGCATTGAAGCAGGTCTTGTCGGGTGGCTGAGAAGGCGCAGAACATTGTAAGAGTATTTGCAGGCCAAAAAAACCGAAGGGCTGTGGGCATCCGCTTTCAGCCCTTTTTCATTAACTCAGGCAATCGCCCCTAATCTTTCAATTTAAAGTGCCCAGCAGGCCATTTAAACGACGAATTCTTACTGAGGAGTGCAGATAGGCATACCAACGAGAAACATCATATCTGGTATAAGTTGTCGGTTTGAAAGAACCTTCCCTGGAAGAGAAGGAGAGCCGTCATGCACAAACTAAAAGGTTTTACTTTAATCGAGCTTTTAACAGTAGTTGCCATCATTGTATTATTAATTGCGATATTGATACCCGCCACACAGCTTGTTAAAAGACAGGCAAAAACGGCCGCCTGCCAGTCAAACCTTCACCAATGAAGTCTTTATTTTTCGATGTACACTGAGGACAGCAAGGAAAGGTTTTTCACTTTGCCGTCGGGTACAGGATGGCGGTTCTGGGGACGCACGATGAAGCCTTATTACCGTGACAGTAATGATTTGTGGTCGTGCCCTATGGCCACCGTTTTAGTTAATCCAGCCGGTGAAGCAGGTGTTGGTACGAGAGGTGGAAAGTCCCTTGCATGGGGCCGGTTTCACGGAGAGCACCGCGATCTTTACGGTAGCTATGGTTTGAATTTGTGGGTTTGCGATAACAGGTTCACGAATATTAATTGCTGGCATCAGCAATGTTGGAGAACCCTATATGTTAAAGGAGCAGGCAATATACCGGTTTTTCTGGATTGCATGATGTCGGGCGGTAAACCAGACAGCCAAGATGGACCTCCGGAATTCGAGGATGTTCATGCAGGTAAAACCGGGAATTGCTGGATGTCTCATTTCTGTATCAACAGGCATGATGCGTTGATAAACTGTCTTTTTATGGATTGGTCTTTAAGAAAGGTTGGACTCAAGGAGTTGTGGACGTTGAAATGGCATCGCAGCTTCAATACAGCCGGTTACTGGACTACAACCGGTGGTGTTCTTTTGGAAGAATGGCCGGAATGGATGAGAAGGTTTAAGGACTACTGAGAACAGAATAATATTTATTCTTTAAGCTCCTTCGGGATATCCCGCTTTTTTTCTCTGCCTCTATAGGATAGGGATTTTTTATAAATATTTCACAATGCAATACAAAAGACCCCTGATTTTTTTTCAGAGGTCTTAAACGGCAAGTTTCACGGCAAGTGATTCAGGTGTTTTTTATAACTTTGTTTACTCTATCGGCTAATTCAAACTCACGTTACGAGAACGTGTCTTATACCTGTTTTTCTGAACTGCATGGCTTGATGGTACCCGGTGTTAGCTGGGCCGCGATGACAGATAATTGGCCACCTTTTAGCTTGATCATTGATATGCTGGTTGATAAAAGCCTCGGTTTCAATTCTCGCTTTATGACCTATCTTGATTATGTCTTGAGTATTCATTATTTTGCTCTTTCTTTGTCAATTTTTGATATCTTCTGAAATCTATCTGTATCATTTATATAGACGTTTGAAACCGGCTTTTTATTCGCGAATTTTCTTAATTTTTTCGGACCGATAACACAGGGGCGATATACAGCATCCTGGCAAAACCTATATCCGGGTTAGCGAAAGGATTTTTCCGGACTTTGCAAATTAGGAAAAATAAGCTATACTTTATATAGGGATTGTTGCATTAACAACACTTGTGGGAAGCGGAAATTCACCTGCCGGGGGTGCAGGCTTAAGAAATGGAGGGATAAAACATGAGGAGTTTACTGAAGATATTCTCTGAAGCAACATTATTTCTTGGAACACTTTTAATAATATATATCTGGTTGGGTTTTCTTATAGTTAACCTTTGTTGGGTTGTAAATAAATCATAATGATGATATAGGAGAAATACCCTAAAAACCTGGTGGATGAGTATATTTCTGAGGACTGTGTTACCTGATAGAAAAGGGCTGCAAGCTCATGCCCACAGCCCTTTTATCTTTTTGCCCGTTTTACCAACCTATCCTTTTTAGGACAGATTTAATTGTAGATCTCTTCCTTGTTGTATGTCTTCTGCTCACCGTGTTTTTGGCGCCATTCGTTAAGATACTTTGCCGCAACATCTCTTCCACCTAAGCCGAAAGCCAAAGCCAGACCCAGGCAAAAGCCGCCAAGGATGATATTGAACGTAGTAGTTACCAGAAGCGTTGCTAAGCCAAGCTCTCTGAGTGAAA
>CAZWME010000247.1:2399-6960 GCA_964634515.1 uncultured Pirellulales bacterium
AGATAATGATTGCCCATCGGCTCACAGCCGCTAACATCTCCGGTCTGGGCAAAGAAGCATTGCCTGCGGCTGTGCGAATGATGCCCGAGACAAAGTTTGCGAGAAACATTCCCACTACCAGAACGAACATGGCCGCAATGACATTCGGAATGAAAGCAAACAAACTCTCGAGAACATTTGATGCCTGGGGCAAACCGAGTGCGTTGACCACCATGACCAGCACCATAATAATTACCAGCCAATACACCAGACTGCTGAGAACATCGTTGGCGGAAGTTTTCAAGCCTCCTTTGCTCAAAATCTCCGATATACCTGCCTTATCCGCCAGTTTATCGAAGTGTATCGTCTCCAGAGCCCGACTTACTACCCGTCTGAGCGTTTTGGCTACCAGCCAGCCAACGGTCAGGATTATTAGTGCCCCGATAAGCGTAGGCAGATAGCCGACTAATCTGGTCAGCATCTCACTAATCGGTGCCACAATAAGACTGTTCCATTCTATTGCTGCTAACATTTTTTGTACCTCCAAAATAAATTGTTAGTATCCACTTCTCGTTTTTTCACTGCTTCATAATAATATTCGGCTGTTTTCACATTCAGACTGAGGACATTTCCATATATAGCCGAGAATCAAATCAGAAAAGGCGATTTTTTGTTTTTGGAGTAATTCTTTTTCGGACCAAAATTATCTCTAAGTTCCTGTACGGAATCCCCGAGTTTTTTATAGGGCCTACCAATAGCTGCGATAGCCGAATCTTATTTGATGGGTAAACAAGTAATAGAGCCCCCCTTATAAAGTGAATTAGACTGCTCAAGCTCTGTGGTAGTTCACTTTTTTGAGCACTTCTTAGCCGTGTACTCCAGCAGAACTTTCAGCTCTTTCCATCCGGTATTTTCAGGATTTTCCTGCAATGAGGCAGGTATGTGGAAAGCTGCGGCCGGGTGGTCGGTAAAGCGGCCGTTTCCATCAAGCCAGCTCTTGTTTACCTTCCAGTAGCCGTTTAATTTGGCTATCTCTATTCTTTTAAGAATGCTGCACTTTGGCAGCTTCTCATCATTACCGCGTTCTCGCAGTGCCAAATCAATCCCGTCGGCGCCGTCTCTCGGATGTAACTGTGCATAAATCTGCTGTCCCAGATACAGATTGGTATATTTGCTTCTTTC
Source organism: uncultured Pirellulales bacterium (assembly GCA_964634515.1). GTDB lineage: Bacteria > Planctomycetota > Phycisphaerae > Sedimentisphaerales > Anaerobacaceae > NIOZ-UU13. Next base: position 3,561 of record CAZWME010000247.1, read on the forward strand.
CTTGGCAACACAGCCGAATCGCTGACAGATTTCTTTTGCTATAGAGATTTTCCGACTCTTCTCGACAGGGGTTGCTTTCTTCGTGTAATGGTCCATCTGTTCGAAAGACAGGACCCAGTCTCTGAGGCGTTCGGGGTCGAACAGAATCTTGCCGAAGGGCAGGACTGAGTGTGGAATCTTATTTTCGCGCACCAGGTGCAAAACGTCCATCTTGCCGCATTTGAGAAATTCGGCCGCTTCTTCCATATCGAAGAATCCCCGATTACCCTTCTCATTCATTTCCTGCTCTCCTTTTAGCTTATAATGACTTAATTAGCTGCATCTATATTATTATAATACAACATAGTGCGGCTTTTGCTTTTTTTTAATTTTTTCACACATTTTTTTAGCGATTTTGTTCAATCCGGAGAGTTTTTATTGCAAATTTCTGAATACTTGGAATAATTAACTATCGGTTTTTCAGGGTGAATTTGATCTGAAGTCATACACGAGTTATAGGTAAAAAACAGCAGGATTCCGTCATCGTTTGATGTTCAAGGCCGGATCAAGTTAAGAGGAAAATATCGAGAAGCGGTTCCACGATTGCCTATGTTGTGGGAATTGAGTTTTGAACAAGCTTCAAAATTTAATATTTCAGAGAAGGAATTATTTTCATGGAAGAAGAGCGAATCAAGTGCCCTTATTGTTCTGAGCTGATATTGCGGGACGCAAAAAAGTGCCGTTTCTGCGGGGAATGGTTCACAGATAAAAATAAATCCGGCGTAAATAGTGATATCACAGTATCTCGGCCTTCACAGGTTGCTCATGATGATCAGTCCGAACCTGAATTGAAAGAAGCTGCAAGAGAGTCTCAGAAAGAGCTTGTTGAAAGTCCAGTTGAGAGACCCATGCCCGTACTTTCACCCACAAAACGTCAAACCGCCTGGCTCAGAATTATTCTTACTATCGTATATATAGGAATCATTATTGCCTTTGTCGTTTACGAAGGAAATGCTCACGAAGTTCTTCATAGTGGGCGGGGATCGGAGAACGATGAGAAATATCAGGAGGCCCACGAAAAATATAGGGATGTTATAAAAGAATATAAGTTCTCCTACGCAGTAATAGAGGCGCGAAAGAATTTGCGGCGAGTGGAAGAGCATCTTGGCAATGACTTCAGCATAGATGATGTTTATTGGCTGCCCTTCATTACCTGGCCTATATGCTCAGTGTTACTATTTCTTGTTTTTATAACTCGTATTCTTCGGCCCGGCATAGCATTTCTTGCTTTTCTGCTTTTGCTGTTAGGCCTTTTTGGCTCTGTGCTTCAACTCGCCTGGTACGGCCTCATACCAATTGGGCCGATAGACGTGATTGTACAGGAATTTGTCTCAGAACCGAAATGGGCCTTTGTCACGAGCTATATCATGCTTATAATAACTGCCATGATGACACTAACAGCTACAAAGAAAGTTCCTTTTGGCTATCGAATCATCTCAGCTAAGACAATTAAGCATTGAATCAGTCGTTGGTTCGGTGGGTGTTCATATATGGACATTCAGATAAAAAAACGATTGGTACGTAAAAGTACAATCAATATATATTTTGAGGGAGTCAAAAATGCTGATAGATAAACTGAAAGTTCGCCTGGCAGTATCGTTGCTTTTGCTTATTCTGTTTGGCTTATCTTACGCAGGTAATCCGACAATTGCAGGCGAAGATGCCGCGTCCGATTCAAATAGTGTTCAGACTGTGATCTCTGATTCCAACACGACTGGTGTGGATGCAGTAGAAGGCGTTATCCCAGATCCGAATGACTCAAATCTTGCTGCCGAAAGAGTTGTTGACCAAAACGCGGCACAGGAAAAGCCTCCCAAATCACCAAGATCAGGCCCAAAAGAGCGGTCACTGTGGATGACGGGTAAAATGATTGCCTTTTATATTGCCGTAGGCCTGGCTGTGGCCACTATAGTAGCCTGGTTTCTCCTGAGAAGAACGCTCAGGACAAGACTCAGAATGAAAAAAATAATGACCGAAGACCCGGACATCGATGATTTTCTGATTGTCTTCGACTGGACCTCAAAGGTACTCTATTTCCCCACAATGATTTCTTCAATAGTAGCGGCGAATCTGATGTATCTGCAGGAAGCTGACTTGTGGTTTTTCAGTTCAATAAATCCTAAAATCATTGGCAGCGCCTGGTTTCTTATATTCTTCCTGAATTTCCTCGTTGAGGAATACAACATTACCATCATGGCTACGCTAATGAGCCTGGTAAGTATCGGCTTTCTATTCTTGTGGTTAAACCTGGTCGGCTGGGTCTCGGGCTTCCTGGGTCTTTTCAAACACTTCGCATTATCCATAAGCGCTACGGGTTATCTGCTCGTAAGCATAATCGGCTTGTTGACTATTTTAATTTCCTGGGTCAAAGGTCTTTTCTATTATGTGACAATTACACCCAACTATATGAACCTGCAGGAAGGTCCGACAGAAACGGGTGAGCAGATAGGGAGAGAAGACTATAACACAAGAATAGACACAAGCGATTTTTTTGGCCGGCTTTTGGGATTCGGCAAGATAGTGATTACTTTCAAAGACAGAAAGAGACAGCCTATCAGTTTACGGGTCAGCAGCATCCGAAGCAAGGCGCAGCTATTGGAGAGAGTGCGTGCCAAGCTTGTGATAGACCATTCATTTAAAAACGCCGTAAGGCCGCAACCTGAACCGCAAAATCCTATATAAACATAGTAGGGAACCTGCATTCGCAGGTTAGTCCTGGTTCACTTGCATAATGACTACTTTGTTCTCATAGACTTCCAACGGCTGCATTGACTTGCGTGGATTTGCTAAACCCCTCTCTGCTGTATTTTTTCTTTTTTTTGCTATATTTAACTTTGAATTCCAATCCTGTTTTTGCGATAAAACTTCATTAAGGGTAATAATTACGTCATATAATTCTTTTGTCGGCTTGAATTCATTTTCGTAGGCTTTTCTTCGTGCCAGTACCCCTGCCCGTTCAATCTCATCGGCAATCAGCATCTGGTCAAGCTTTATTATCGTACCCGGATCGCTGATGTTTTCGCCGGTCTTGAACTTGTCTATCGAGTCCATTCTTGCCTTAAGACCAATTAGCTCAAAGTTGGCCAGTTTCATGTAGCGGGCCAGGTCCTCTATGTTTTTTCTGGCGTGTTCAAGTATTACACTTGTTCTTGCCCTGTTTAGCTCATGATTGGTTTTTATGTACTCTTTAGTCTTTTTCTGGGCTTTTGTATCCAACTGCTTGTACTCTGCTACAAGTTTTGAAACCATCTTCTGGGCTTCTGTAACAATTTCTTGATTTTTTTTCAGCGTTTTCTTCTTATATTCCAATTCGCTGTGAGCATTATTATCATGCCATTCAATTACCGCCTCTGTCATTTTC